>NZ_JAHBDR010000081.1:0-41124 GCF_019956575.1 Pseudomonas sp. A-R-19 | reverse complement strand
ACCCTGTACAACCCGCCCGTCTCCTCATCGGTCAACACATACAGATAACCATCGGGCCCTTGGCGCACGTCGCGAATGCGCTTTTTAAAATCGCCGAGCAAGCGCTCCTCGTGTATCACCTTGTCGCCATCGAACTCCAGGCGGATCAGTTCCTCGCTGACCAACGCACCGATGAACACGTTGTGCTGCCAGGCCTTGAAACGATCGGCATCGTAGAATGCCATGCCACTCAGGCCCGGGGACTTTTCCCAGACATGATTCGGAGCAACGGTGCCTTCGGCGGTATCGCCCTTGGCTTCGGGAATCGGTTGGCCGGAGTAGTTGACGCCATGGGTCGCCAGTGGCCAGCCGTAATTCTTGCCGCGCTCGATGATGTTGATTTCATCGCCGCCCTGGGGACCGTGTTCGTTTTCCCACAGTGTACCGTTCCACGGATTGAGCGCCGCGCCTTGCGGGTTACGCTGCCCGTAGGACCAGATCTCCGGACGGACGTTGGCCTGGCCGACAAAGGGGTTGTCCTTGGGCACCGTGCCGTCCGGGTAGATTCGCACCACTTTGCCTTGCAGCTTGTCGAGGTCCTGGGCGGTCGGGCGATCGTTGTTTTCCCCCAGGGTCACGAACAGGTAGCCGTCACGGTCGAACACCAGCCGCGAGCCGAAATGGTTGCCGACCGAGAGTTTTGGTTGCTGACGCAGGATCACCTGGAAATCCTTGAGCGCCGTCATATCGTCGGAGAGCCGGCCGCGACCCACGGCAGTACCGGCCTTGTTACCCTCACCACCCCCTTCGGCATAGGACAGATAGACCATCCGGTCCTGCCTGAAGTCCGGTGACAATGCCACGTCCAGCAAACCGCCCTGCCCCTTGGCCCAGACCGTCGGCACGCCATTGAGCGGTGCCGACAGTTTGCCGTCGGCAGTGACAAGGCGCAGATTGCCGGGCCGTTCGGTCACCAGCATGTCTTTACTATCCGGCAAAAATGCCAGCGCCCAAGGATGTTCCAGTCCCGTCACGACAGGGGTGACTTCAAGGGTGCCTTCTTCGCTTTTCATCGTCTGGGTGGACGCGGCAAGCACAGGGACAGTGGTGACCAATGCACTGGCGCAGAGGGTTGCCAATAAGGTTTTACGCAACATGCAGGATTCCTTTTCCGATGAACATGAGGTCTGGTGAAAAATAGCGGACCGACGTGATGCCCGCTAATTAACGGTTGCCGGTGCCCGTATCTCTTGGGGCAGGATTGGGGATGAATTTCGGTGCGCTGGCGGGTGCTGTCCGGTCGGGATAGCGATTGCCGATGCCGCCGTTGTCCAGGGTCGGCGGGCGCGGGACCGTCACGGTGTTCGGCCCGCGAATTGCCGGGGCGCTGGGTCGAGTGCCTTGCATGCTATTGGGGTTGGCCCGGTTGATCGGGCTGCTGTAAGGATTGTTGTTGGTGCTGCCCGGCAGGTTCTGGGCCAATTGCCACGAAGCAGAGGTGTCGGCCTGCACCAGTGGGCCAAGTCCGGCACTCAAGGCCAGCGCAATGGCGCCAAACACGTATCGGTTCATGGGGTGCCTCTCTACGTCACGTGGATAAGGACTTCGATACCACGCTACGCCCGGGGTTCGTATTTGTTAACAAAAACCTCCCCGGCAAGATGTAACACGACGTTGAACCGGGCAAAGGAACAGCCACGCAGACCACGGAAACTTTTGCCCAAGGCCGCAGGTCACCTGAACATCACTCGCGAGTAGACGACCATGGCACGGGCAATCTGGAAAGGCGCAATCAGCTTCGGACTGGTGCACATCCCCGTGGCGCTGGTCTCGGCAACGTCCTCCCAAGGCGTCGATTTCGACTGGCTGGACAGCCGCAGCATGGATCCGGTGGGCTACAAGCGTGTCAACAAGGTCACGGGCAAGGAAGTCACCAAGGAGCACATCGTCAAGGGCGTGCAATACGAAAAGGGTCGGTATGTGGTGCTCAGCGAAGAGGAGATACGTTCCGCTCACCCGCTATCGACCCAGACCATCGACATTTTTTCCTTTGTCGATGCCCAGCAGATTCCCCTGCAGAACATCGACACGCCTTACTACCTGGCACCCGACAAACGCGGCGGCAAGGTCTATGCACTGCTGCGCGAAACCCTGAGCCGAACCGGCAAGGTCGCTCTCGCCCAGGTGGTCTTGCATACCCGCCAACACCTGGCCGCGCTGATGCCGCTGGAGTCGGCGCTGGTCCTGGTGATGCTGCGCTGGCCGGCCGAGGTGCGCAGTCTCGATGAGTTGGCGCTGGGCAGCGAGGTGACCAGCCCGGAACTGGCCAAGGGCGAACTGGACATGGCCAAACGCCTGGTGGACGACATGAGCGCCGAGTGGGCGCCGCAAGACTATCGGGATGGTTTTGAAGACAAGATCATGGCGTTGGTCGACAAGAAGGCCCATGAAGGCAAGATCGAAGACGTCGAAACCGCCACTGGCGAGGATGAGCGCAAAACGGCGGACGTCATTGACCTGACCGAGTTGCTCAAGCGCAGCCTTGGCAACAAAGGTGCTGGTAAAGCAGCGGCCAAGCCAAAGGCGAGCAGCAAACCGGCAACGAGGAAGAAAGCCAGCAAGTGATTGGCTGGATGTTCCGGCCTCTTCGCGAGCAAGCCCGCTCCCACAGTGGAATGCATTTCAATGTGGGAGCGGCGGTGCGGCGATCCGACTTGCTCGCGAAGGCAGATTACGCCCACACGCAAAAATCAGATCAGAATGAACACCGCCAACAACCCGGCAAAGACCGACCACTTTTGCAGGTAGTAAAGCTTGCGGTTGCGCTTTTTCAGTTCCTTGCCGCGCAGGCGAACCTTGTAGACCTTGCCGAACAGTCGGTTGAGCCCGCCGGTCCTGTCGCCCGCCTCGTTCGGTGCACCCGCCGCCGACATGACATTGCGACTGAACCAGCGATTGAAGGCCGCCGCCCACCGATACTTCATCGGCCGCTCGACGTCGCAGAACAGGATGATGCGATTGTGTGGCGTGGTGTTTTCTGCGTAATGAATGTAGGTCTCATCGAACATCACCGCTTCGCCATCGCGCCAATGATAGTCCTGGCCATCGACATTGATGTAGCAACCGGCGTCGTTGGGTGTTTCCAGGCCCAGGTGATAACGGTACGAACCGGCGTAAGGGTCGCGGTGACGCACCAGCCTGGAGCCAGGAGGCAGTTCGGCGAACATTGCCGCCTTGATCGAGCCAATGCCCTGCACCAGTTCGGTGGTGCGCGGGCAAAGCTTCATGGCCGACGGATGGCTATCGCCGTACCACTTGAGATAGAAGCGCTTCCAACCGGTCTTGAAAAACGAGTTGAAACCGACATCATCGAATTGGTTCGAGCGCTTGATCTCGCCGGCCCGAAGCAAATTCTGGCCTTCGGCACGAATTTCTTGCCAATGCGCCCGCAGTGGGCTCAGGTCGGGGAAGTCGGCCGGGTCGAGATAGGCTTTGTTGGGGATTTTCGAAAACAGATAAAGAAAGCAGTTGATCGGCGCCAGAAACGTCGAGTGATCACTCAACTGGCGACCCAACTTATGGCGCACTTGGCCACGCAGATGGACATACGCGATAGAGACAAGGTAGATAACGGCAATGATCAGTTTCACGGAAATCGTCACACGTCAGAAGTAAACACACTGCGCCCTCCCGGGTCTTGTGCAGCGACTGATTACGAAACAGCGGCCCCCTAGTGCCTTCGAGCCTTTCCGATGGTCGGTGTCCGGCTGACGGACGACATTTTAGCCACGGTTTGTAACCAATAGTTAACCTGTAACTGTGACAATGTGTCCACAAAATCCGTCGGAACCTTGCTCTGGCCTCAACGCTCTATCGCTTGAAGAGCCAGACCAGTACAATCGCCGCCAAACTTTACGCGCCCCCAGGTTGAGAGCGGGAAAAATCCCCTTTCAGCGCACGTTGACTCGGGCCAAGCGCGCCACATGCTGCTGTCCACTTAATGCCAGATGGATCTTCCACTGCCGATCGGGATGAACGTCCCGGGGTCCGATCAGTGGAAACGGGTACTGAACCGGTACTGCCGCAACCCTAGCTACTCTGAATGCTTCGCAGGAAAAACCTTTGATTTCTACAGCTAACATCACGATGCGATCTTAACGGCGCGACTGTGTAGCTCCAAGTGTAGAAAAATCAAGACATTGAATCGCATAGGATCGCACCAACATCCGTGAAAATACGCCGATTGGTATCAGAATTGGTATCAGAGTCCCTCCTTGGACCCGGTGTTCCTCCCCCCAGAACAAGGCCGAACTAAGTATTGAATCGATCGGCGGAATTCACAGAAATCGGCCACCCAGGTTCCAACCCCTCCCCATAGACGTAACCCGCTCGGAATTTCCTTTTAGATCGAGCGAGCCACATCAACGTATCTAGGCCAAGAGTTCCCACAACGGCGACGTTCAAGGCTATTCCTACCTGGACAGGTCGCCGGCTTCATTTTGCTGAGATTCTTGGCTAGCTTTGCCAGTAAAAGGTACTGCGGCGGTAGCGTTGGCAATGGCAGGTTTTGCAGGGGTTTTGGGAACAGCAGGTTTTGCAGGAGCTTTAGCAACAGCAGGTTTTGCAGCGGTTTTAGCTGCAGCAGGTTTTGCAGCGGTTTTAGCTGCAGCAGGTTTTGCAGCGGCTTTAGCTGCAGCAGGTTTTGCAGCGGCTTTAGCTGCAGCAGGTTTTGCAGCGGTTTTAGCTGCAGCAGGTTTTGCAGCGGCTTTAGCTGCAGCAGGTTTTGCAGCGGCTTTAGCTGCGACAGGTTTTGCAGCGGTTTTAGCTGCAGCATGTTTTGCAGCGGCTCTAGCAGCAGGTTTTGCAGCGGCTTTAGCTGCAGCAGGCTTTGCAGCGGCTTTAGCTGCGACAGGTTTTGCAGCGGCTTTAGCTGCAGCAGGTTTTGCAGCGGCTTTAGCTGCGACAGGTTTTGCAGCGGCTTTAGCTGCAGCAGGCTTTGCAGCGGCTCTAGCAGCAGGTTTTGCAGCGGCTCTAGCAACGGGCGTTGCAGCGGCTTTAGCTGCAGGCCTCTTTGCTGGCTTGTTCACTAAGGTTAAACGGGTAGATTCACCATCCTTCTGCATGTTTAGTTTCTTCTGCTCAGCAGATTCTGACGCCCACTTGGTCAACCTATTTACGGTATTACCAAATCCAACTGAAGCTAGGAGCTCGGACATCCCACTAAGGAGATGCGTAGCGCTGCCACAACTTAGCTCCTGGCCATCAAACTTAAGTATGCAGGGATATCCTGTAGCGCGTTGCTTCCAACCCGCTACCTCCTCAGCGAATGTTCCATAACTCGTCTTAAGCGACAGAAAAACCCTATCGTGCTTGAGATAATCAGACTCGACACCTGCAACGCCATCGGTGAATGACGTGATGTGCGCAATTGTAGATATCCTGCGATCTAGTTTGAGCTCACCCGCTGTATACCTCTTCAAATCGGCATTAACCTTATCGAAGATCTCATCGACTTCAGCGATGGCCGCTAGGGACTTGTTGGATTTTTCAACGCCCTTTTGAACAAAATTGAGAAAATCCATTAAACAACCCTCTTCAAATTACAGGTGATGGGATAGTGGTCAGAGAGATCAGCCCATTTCAAGGTACTGCCTGAAATGTTCAAAGCGCTCATGATTTCGACGCCGCTTCCTACAAAACTCCAGCCATCCTTCAGAAACCCCGACGACAGAATGATTTGATCAAACGTCCTCCAGTTCGTCATGTGTTGACCGTCAGTGCTAGCGCACGTTCCTGCTGGCAAGTGGGTTCCTGTTACGAGATCAGTCATTCCAACCAATCGCCAGAAAGGATTGAATAGAGCGTCGCTACGCGACTTCACGTAACTGATGTCCCTGCTCGCCTTGAGTGCCATCTGAATTGATCTACTGAAAGGCTCGTCGTTGAAGTCGCCGCAAATGACAATTAGTGCATCTGGATCATCATCATATATATCCTTGACATACCCCCTGAGCTCTGTAGCGATCTCCGTCCTAATATGTGAGTCTTCAGAGTACGTGCGCAAGCTCTGCCAGTGACACAGAATTACCCAAAGATCGACAGCGCCATCCAATTTGAAGCCTAGCTTCCGACCAACCTTGAGGTGCTTAGCAGTCACATCTGACTTGGCATTGAGATCCACCACCTCGCTCGCTGCAGCGAGTTTCTCGTGCCTGTATACAATGCCATAGTCGTCTATTCTGTTGCCGTCTTTTGAGTAAAGAGAACGAACGGTATAGGACGCATATTTTTGATCGGTTAGTGCGGCGGCGAGGATCTGGCGTTGCAGTTCAAGGCAATTGTCTTCATTTACTTCGCAAAGGCAGAGAAGATCGACGCCGGAGTCCAACATGCTGAGAATTACTGTAACGAATTCCGCCGTCACCGTGCCGGGCTTCGCTTTGGATGCAGGTGCAGATAAATGGCAATTCCACCATGCGATTTTTAGATCCATGACCCTTCCCTACTGCTAATCCCTTCAAGCCGTCGATCTACGGCCATCAAGGTCAATGCGAATCACTGGTTCTATCCAGGCATGAAGGAGATTGCAATGCTTTCTACGACCGATGTCAATTGGCTATATGGCAAGGGTTGACGCTGGGTCACCGCAGATGCATATCTCGCAACCGTTACCAGTATCGTTGATGGTGGGACGGACTATCTATACTGGGTTGATTGTGAACCTTGGGAGACCATTGAAACACCATCTGCGCAGACCGTCACAGCATCGATTTTAGACTGCTAGGCAGAGCTCTCCACGGAAAATTCGCGATGCCAAACTCTGACCTGCTCCCTTCCCTGCTATTCAAGCTCAATGAGAACCAGCTCGCCCTTGAGGCTGCCATCCTGGAGCTTTCGAACTGGGTGGAGATGCGCGGATCGGCCGAAGTCGCCGACAACGTCCGCGGCGCCCTGGACACGATCGACCGCAATGAGGAGTTCATCAAGATGACACTCGCGGTACTCATGACACCTGAGTGATTTCCCGTTACCAGCTCTGGGCCCCGAAGCCGTACCTGCTGAGCGAGACCTGTTGCGAGCCGAGTGAAGCTGGCCCAATGATGGATTGGATGTAGCCAACCACCGCAACCCCAACCCGTCTATCCCATCTCGTTTTATTGCTGCTCTTTGTAGCAACTTTTAAGCAAGCTGTGAGGCAGGCCTGTCACGGGCACTACCGGTTCTTGGTGTGTCGTCCGGGGGAAGTCGCCCCTTGCTTGGGAAAAGGCGGCAGCAAGTCCCCCTGCCAACATTCGACTGCTACGCTGAATGCTTCACGGAGGATTTTTGATGCCACACGCTGACCTGCTCCCTTCCCTGCTGTATAAAATCAACGAAAACCAGCTCGCCCTGGAAGCCGACATCATTGAGCTTACTCTGTGGGTCGAGCAGCGCGGGTCGGGAGACGTTGCCAACAACGTTCGTGGTGCCTTGGTTGCAATCGACCGAAACGAAGAATTCATCAAAATGACTCTCCCAATGCTAATGACGCCCGAGTGACTGCCATCGGCTGTGTCGAGTGCTACCTCGGCGCCTCCCAACTAAGATCGACGTAAGCCCATGCTTATACGCAAAAAGGTCAGGTAGGCGAACCCAATACAAGGATCTTCCGAATGCCATTAGAAAGAATCGAAATTCACGGCTATAGAGGTTTTAAGAACATAGGTTCTCTTGATTTTGCAGTTCCTAATGGAGAATTTGGTAGCGGACTTACAATAATCACCGGACCAAACAATTCTGGAAAATCTTCAATATTAGAATGCCTAAAGGCACGATCCGGTTATCAACCACCTAGCTTCACCACTGGCACCCGTAACATTGCAACCGATTCAGTTGAGATAAAATTCACGATCAACGCAAAAACAGAGACAATTAAATCGATAACCAAAGGCGCTAGCGAAACAACAAAAGAAAACCCAGACCAAGGACTTCACATTTTCATCCTGCCGTCCAGACGCGCATTTGAACCTTATTTCGGAAAAGGTGGCGAGTGGACACGAGAGCAACTAGCTCAAAACACAATACTCGGCCCCCAACGCTCATCAACTTTAACTGGATTCTCAAATAGACTTTTCAACATACTAAAACAACCGGAAGAATTTAACAAAATCCTCACTGAAGTGCTTGGGTTCAGCCCCACATGGTCCATCGACCAAACAGACCAGGGCTCGTACTTTTTAAAGTTTTATAACGGAGAAAACTCGCACTCTAGTGATGGAATGGGAGAAGGGATTGTTAGCGTATTCGCTATAGCGGATGCTCTATATGACTCAAAGCCTGGCAATGTTATTGTAATTGATGAGCCCGAATTATCACTACATCCGAGCCTTCAGAAAAGGATGGCATCTCTTCTTTTTAAATATTCAAAAGACAGACAAATCATTATCTCTACACACTCACCATACTTTATTGATCTAAAGGCGCTAGCTTGTGGCGGTCACCTGGCAAGAGTAACAACAGGGGATGACGGCACAAAAATTCACCAGATCACCAATATATCAAGAACATCAATCGCCAAGCTATCCGGGGGAAACATCTTTAACCCGCATGTATTTGGCCTCGACTCGAAAGAATTATTCTTTCAAGACGATCAAATCATTCTTACCGAAGGTCAAGAGGACGTCCTTCTACTACCTGAAATTGCACATCAACTTGAAAAGAGAATCACTGGTAGCTTCTTTGGGTGGGGCGCAGGGGGGGCTGGCAATATAAAACACCTCTGCCATATCCTAAAGGACCTCGGCTATAAAAAAGTTGCAGGGGTTCTAGATGACGACAAGCAAGAAGACCGTGATTCCTTACAAAAAGAGTTCCCTGAGTATTTTTTTGCGTGCATCCCCGCAAAAGACATTCGCACAAAACCTGCACGGGAAGCAACTGAAGAAGTCCTAGGACTACTTGATTCAAAAAGAAAAATCAAACCTGAATATACAAACAGCACAGCACTTCTTTTTGACGAATTGAACAACCATATGACTTCTTAGCTCATTTAACACCCCCTAAGTCATGAGCCCTTAATCTACGCCCTCCCCCCAGTTGAATAGTTACTCGTTATTAGTTTCCCAAGCTGATAACGAGGGTTCGATTCCCCACCCGCTCCACTATTTTCAAGGCTTCCAGCCTTCCCCGCTTCAACTTGGTGTCTGTTAAGGTGTCTGTTTCTGTTTTTCGCAGATTCCGCACGAACCCAAACAGACACTCGCACCTCGACGATCATCAGCCCTTTTTAGAGCATCCCAAGCCCTAGCGGCGAATTAAAGCGCCACATTTTTAGACGCCCCCCCGGTCTGCTGTCCTTCCGTACCCGCGATTTGTCCAGCCTTAGCAGGACGCACTTTCCTCGTCCGCACCCCTGTGCTTTACTGTATGAATAAACAGTATAAAAGGATTCGTGTGATGTCCGGAAAAATCATCGACCTTGAGCAGATCAGAGCGTTGAAGGCGCTGGGAATTGAATGGGGAGGATTCTCAATAAATGACCTGCCGGTCTCTTTTTCGACAGAACACTGCGCCAAGGCCCGCGCCATACTGAATTGGTCAGTTGAAGCACTCGCATTCCGTTCAGGCGTTTCAGTTCGAGCGATTCGAGACCTTGAAGATAATCGGCGACCATTGCGAAAGGTCACGATGCAAGCCTTGTCATTCGCCTTAGAAGCGGAAGGCTTGGTTTTTCTTCCAGGCATGGAGCCCATGCGCGGACAAAACTGCCGAGGTGGCACCCTGGATCCTAGGACGCGCGACGATTTCCATTTAATCGATTAGCTGCCTTTGCGCCGATCTATACAGTTTGAACGATAGGGATTCGACCCCTTCCGCATACGCTGTGGGCCGCTTAGGGCCTAAAAAAATTGGGCTATGCAGCAACCTCGCCGATCTAAAGCGGCGTCTACCGGTCTACGCCTGCTCTAAATTTACCCTAACCATTTTTTTCAAAAAATGGAGCCGGGCACTCCCCCTTTGAGATTTTCAATCTACGTCTAGATCCGATCAGACAAACATGGGATAACTTCCAAAACCGGCTCTACACGAAAGGAAGTAACCAATATGCAACTACAAAACCCAGAAAAGCTGCAAAGCCTGATTACAGAATACGGAAAAATGAAGAAGCGTGATGGCTACACCCCACAAACTAGGGGTCAAGCGTTCAATGGACTTATCGCAGAGATGTTCACTTGCTGGGGATTAGAAGCCGAACCAAACAATCTTCATGGAGACGGAAAGGGCGAAATCGATATAATCACAACTATAAACTCAAAACATTACATAATAGAGGCTAAGTGGGAAGGAAAAAAAGCTGACTCCAACCATATTGCAAAACTTAAATATCGCCTCGAGCAACGCTTCGAAGGAACAATTGGAATTTTCATTTCAATGAGTGGTTACTCAGCAGAGACCTTAAAAGGATTACCTAAAGCTGGCAGAGTTAATGTCATATGCCTCGACGCAAGCCATTTAGAGGCGATGCTAAGCGGATTCGTACCACCCGAAGAAATGATAACCAAACTGCTCAAAAAAGCATCGCACGAAGGTATCGCGTACTCTGCTGTTAAAGATCTATACCGAAACCAATCCTCGGCAAGTAATGAAATCAAATTTACAACGCCACCAGAGCTAGAATTAGTAACGGAGGCAACACCTAGCAACTTCGGCGTACAGACGGTTCTTTCAAACATTCCATTCGGACAGTATGGCTTAGCGACTCAGAAGGAAAATGAATTAGTAATAACTACCATGGATGGAATCCATCTTGTAGACCTCAACAAAAAAAGCCTTCACACTTTATTAAATTTCCCACTTTGCCAAGGAAGCACACTACTTGACAACGAAGGAAACATATACATCCGTCGTTATGCAGGAATAGCAAAGCTATCAGATGAAAAATTGACCTTTGTTGGCGGTGGTCTGCTACACGGCGCCAACCTAATGCTTCATCCTGATAATACTGTGCGCCTATTTTCATATACATCTGAAAACGACAGAATAGCCAAAGCAATAATTTCCACCCTGGGCGTTGAACTGGGATTCCAAACAAACAGCCACATCGATATAAAACCTTATGACTTCAGTGCTGGATGCTACGCACCCGATGGCGAATTAGTTATTTTTGGAAACGGCGGCACCCTGATGTTTTCGGAAGACACTCGAGAAGTCATCCGTGATTACCAAACCAGCTCAATTATCAATCCTCACGGGATCACCAGGCTTGGAAATGATATTTTTGTTTGCGGAAATGACACAACAATATTTAAATTCAACTCAAAAACAAAAGAGCAAACTCCAGTTTTAGATCTAAAAATCAATGGTAGCTGCCACGCACTTTGCCATAGTACGAATGACGACTTCTACTACTGGGGACACTACCAAACCGCTTCGCAGGATACCAAAGGTTGCGTGCTCAGATGGAGGCTTCCTGAAACCGAAGCTCCATCTACAAGCGAATCCCCATAACTAAATACCCTGAAGAGTTAAACTAGGTGCGTTTCGTATGAAAGCACCTAGATACTTCGAGACCTAGGGTCAATTAATTTCAGGAAATTAAGTCTGTACGGAAGATTTTCATAGATTGCGCTAAACCATACTCAGACCAAAGTTTCTGAATTCAGAAAAGCCCGCCAAGCTCCAGTGGCTTCCAGTTCATAATAACTAACTCTCCACTCACCTCGTTTTTTTTATGGCGCTGATTGCTGTTGCAGTAGCGTATGTCCAGAGTCTCGAAATGGAATCCCTCAAACACCTGCCGAATGTCCGGATGGTCATTGATGCTCACCATCACCTTGCCTTTGCAGCGCCGCATGAAGTCGGCCATCCGCTGGTAATTCTCGAATGAAAAGTCCACACCATAGCCGGCTGTTTGCCAGTACGGCGGATCCATATAGTGGAAGGTGTGGGCACGGTCATAGCGTTCGGCGCATTCGAGCCATGGGAGGTTTTCGACATAGGTACCGGACAGGCGCTGCCAGGCGGCCGAGAGGTTTTCCTCGATTCGAAGCAGGTTAATCGCCGGACCGGTGGTCGCGGTACCGAACGTCTGTCCAGTGATCTTGCCGGCGAAGGCATGGTGCTGCAGGTAGAAAAATCGAGCGGCGCGCTGGATGTCGGTGAGGGTTTCCGGGCGGGTCATTTTCTGCCACTCGAACACCTGACGTGAACTGAGCGCCCATTTAAATTGGCGCACGAACTCTTCCAGGTGGTTCTGCACGACGCGATAAAGCGTCACCAGGTCGCCATTGATGTCGTTGAGGACTTCAACGGGCGCAGCCTGGGGTCGCATGAAGTACAGCGCGGCACCGCCGGCAAAGACTTCGACATAGCATTCGTGAGGCGGAAAAAGTGGAATGAGGCGATCGGCCAGGCGGCGTTTGCCGCCCATCCAAGGAATGATGGGTGTGGACATAGATAGCAAGACCTTTACTGTGTATATAAACAGGTGCTAGGCTCGCCGCGCTTTGTGCACGGAGCAAGAGCCTTGGCTGGACTTGCAGGGACAATCTGCAGGGACGGCGGCCTGGCTGGGTGTTGACGCACCCAGCTCGGTCGCTCTTTTTTCTTTACTGTTGAGGCTACGAAACCGGAACGGCCCAGCAGTTCGTCACCTTGATCTCGCCTAATCGTCACGCCTAAACTACTGTATATAAAACCAGCATGCGTAAGGTGTGACCGTGGACCCGTACGAAACCGAAGACACCTCAGACTGGCTCGGCTGCCCGACTCCGCTCGAAACCTGCCGGCATCAACTCCGGATGTATGAGAACGAATTTGAGGAACTGACTCTGCAGCTGCGCCAGGCCAGGGAAAAGATTTTCAAGCTGATCGAGATGCACGCCGAAGCGGTAGGTGAGCGCGATACGCTGCGTGCACAACTAGCCGCAGCCAAGGCCGAGGTTTCCCGTCTCCACGTCGAAAACTCCGAGCTATCTGGAAAAGTCGGCAGCCTGTTACTCGTTTCCGATCAGAGGGATCACCTCTTTCGTGAGAACCAAAAGCTACTCATGGAGAAGAGGGAACGGCCCTCAGCGCGTTGATGTACGCCTGAAAAGCCGCGAGTGCGATCAGTCCTTGGTCACCGGCGTCGGTGATAGTGCCAATTCTTTGAGCTTGCGCCAGTCCTTCACTAGTTACTCAGCTTGGGCTGCAGGATCACGCGTGCCAACATCACCAGAATGCCCAGAATTCCGTAGGCTGCAGGCGGCAGTACTGCCTGCAGCTGAGGCAGCAGCTGCTCTGCAATACCCAGCGCTGCAATCGCACCGCCTGCCTGAACACTGGACATCTTCAAAGCATCTTTCCAATTACTAATCAGTTGCATAGTTTGTTGCCTCGGGTGTTGGGAAAGGTTTAGGCCAGCGTCTTCAGCGTGACCTGGTAATACGCAAACATCAGTACCGCGGGCCTCACGGCACATCCTTGAAGAAGATGTGGTGGCCGAGCTTCAGCGTCTGCTTGGCGCCTTTCACCCAGGCCGGCGGCTTGGGCATGGTGGTCGCGTAGTAATGGGTGGCGCCGCCGGTGGGGTCCGGCACCTTTCCATCGATCACCTGGTCAGCGGCAATCCGCGCCTGCGCGAGCTCGCGGAAAGGAATCTGCCTCGCACCACTCAGGTAGGCGAAGTTCGGGTCGTTCCTGTTCCAGCAACTGAACTGGTAGGGCTTCTGGCACACACCGGCATAGCCCTCCCCCCACCACGATTTGGCCTTGCCGTCGTTCACGCGGTTGCAGATGGTCCAGGCCACGGCGATCTGGCCGGCCAAGGATTCACCGCGGGCCTCGCCCCACAACGTGCGGGCGAGGATGTCGCGGTCTCTTTCAGTGATGTCCATAGGTTTCTCCAGGCGAAAAAAAGCCGGCAACAGGGCCGGCATTAGGAGGATCGGCAGCCAGGGCTGCAAAGGGGATGGCTTTTCGAATTAGGTGACTCTGGCCCAGTTCGCCGGACGCTTATCTCATCGCAAAAAAAAGTGGTGTCACGACCTCTGCAATCCGGGCGATTGCGGAGCCGCTGTAGTCGTTGCCGGGATGCGTGTTATCCGGCAGCCATCGCTGCGTGAGAGTGATCGTCTGCGACGGCCCACCACTGGCGACCCAAAGATTCGACGACCAATAACCGGTGGTCGTGATCGTCTGCTGCGACCAGCCGAGTACTTCCCATAGGCGCACTATCGGCCGAGACCAATAAGCTGCCGCCGCTTCCTGCGCCACGGACAAACTGGAGTACAGCTGGTTTTCAAAGTGCCCCATGAAGATGATGCGGGCCTTCGGGTTGTCAGCCATGATGAGATCGATCAGAAAACTCACTGCACCGAGATACGTCAGCCGGTCACGACTGTTCGCACCAGCGGTGGCGATGTCGTTAGCCATCGCCCTATCGTTGTATGGGTTGTCGAATACATAGACGTCTTTGCGATTTGCGCCCAGGTGATTAGCGACCAACTTATTTTCGTAACAACAGGCCAGTGCCTGGCTCTGCTGCGTCGGGGTGAGTGTCAAGGGCGGGCTACTGGTGAGCGTCGGCCCTATCGTCGCCCAGTTGTCGATCAGGCTCTGCTTCTCAGCGAGGTTCATCGACAACGAAAACAGCACCGCTTGCCACGGGCTGCCTGCCAAACCAGACGTATCGCCACCCGTCACTTTTGAGCGAACACCTGCGCGCCACGCCGAACCTGAAACAGCTTCATTCGTGACCGTTGCCCCTAGCGCCGAAGCGATCAGCTCCGGGTATTTGCCACCGGCCGTCGTCCCTGCCGGGATTGAATTGCCGAACCATGCGATGGTTTTTCCATGCCAGAATCCTCCAGCTCCCGTTCCAGCCTCAAGGGCGCTGATGCGGTCGGGAAGCCCAGGAACTATCGCCATGCGGCGCAAGCCAACGGGGTTACTGTCATGTCGCGCCGGGGGCTGGCAGAGCGCAACCTTAGTCGCCCCTGCCGGGACTACAACGGGATAATTAACGTAAATGTCTGGTGTTGCACCCGTCGGCGCGCGATTCGAATAACCGATGTAGGCGCCCGCCGAGTCGGTGAAAACGGCCAAGGCCGTGGCATTGCCGATCACCGCGCCGCTCAGGTAGACCGTCTCTCCGGGCGTCACATTGTGCAGCTCATAACCGTAGCCCGCATTGGGGGTAATGACGCCTGTGTTGTAGGCCACGTAATACCCAGTCGTCCACGCGAGCGAAGGTACATCCAGCGAACCCGGCTGGCTGATGGATGGAAGTACGCTGTTGTTGATCGTCGCGGCGGCGGCCGCAATTCTGGCCGAGACGCCGTTGATGTTGCGACGGCGCATGATCGCAGCATCGCTCGGCAAGATCGTGGACACGCACAGCTTTGTGGCGCCTGCTGGCACATCGACGCGCTCATTCACATAGCTGACCGCATTGGCCGACGTGCCCGTGGGACCGAGCAGGTAATAACCGAGATAGCCACCACCCGCATTATAAAAGGTGGCGAGCGCCGTACTGGTACCAAGAATCTTGGCGGTGAGATACACATCCTCCCCGGCCGTCACGGTAAAGCTGTACGTTGTATAGGACGCGTTAGCAGTCAGCCCCCCCGTTGCGATGTTGACGAACTTACCGATATCCGTGGCAACCAATGCTGATGGCGCTGTGTAGTCTGCGACGGCTTCATAAACAGCCCCGTAGCGCCCCATTTTGCTGAATCCGTCATTCAGCAATGAAACCAAGGCGGTGGACGGGTATCGCTTCTTCTCGACCGCCGCGCCCGTGACGTTTTGGTACAGGATCAGGTATTCGGCCGACTCGGGAGACGGCACGCTGAAATAGCGACCGAATGCGGTGTTGCTGATGCCCTCTGAAGTATTGGGGTAGATCCCCGACGACAGCAGGGCCGCATCTCTGGCGACCTCCGCACGGTCGGCAGCGGAGACCGCCGAGCTCAAAACGTCGCCGGGGTCGGTGGTGACGATCTCCCGCAACAACGGCGCCACATACCCCCCGCGACTGATCGCAACGTCTATCTTTCGCTCTTTCGTATAAAAGAACACTCCCGCATTCGCATCGGCATACGCCGGATTCGCCAGCGGCACATTCGTGTTCTCGTCACTGTACAAATTCGCCAGCGTCGAGGTACCGCTGATGTACACGTTAATCGTTGCACCAGGCAGCAGAGCACCGTCCTCAGACCTGGCGGCGAAGAATTGAATGGGTTGCATATTGAGTCTCTATCAAGTGTTGAAGGTAATGGCCGGGGCAAAATTGAGCTGACTGCGGGTGCTGCTCCAGGTGTCGTAAGCAGCGGCGCAAAGGTAGTAGGTAGTGCCGGCGGTCAAGCCAGTGATCTGCCCCGCACGGGACACGCCTTGGTAGCCAACGGTTCCGGCGATGGTCGGATCAAAATCGGCGGCCGTTGAGTACACAAACAGGTAACCGGCAGTGTCTGCAGCGTTGCTGGCATCGCAACTCACATCCGCCGTGGTACCGCTCACGGTGGCCGTTGTCCCACTCACGGCCGCCGGTGCCGTGTTGGTGACCAACAGCGAGGCCAACGGAGCGCTGCCAGCGGCGTTGCGCTCGATGATCTCGACGCGGTAACTGCGAATCAGCGCACCATCGACCAGCGCGTCGTCGCGCTGGTAGGTGAAGGCCGTGCTGGTGGTCGTCACCTGACGCAGCAGCGCACCGCTGCCCGCGTGGCGGATCCGCACCAAGCGATCCTCCGCACGAACCCCTGCCGTCCAGCTGACGGTGAAATACGGCGCTTCGAATGCGCCGACCAATGCCAGGTTCTGCGCCGGCGCAGGTACGACGCGCGCTGGCGACAAGGTGACGCTGTACGCCGTGACGTCCGCCAGATCCTCCAACGCCCGACCGTACACGTTGAACGAGCGAAACTTGACCCACACGGTGCTGCCGATCTGATCCCAGGCATAGCTGTATTTCCAGACCGCGTCGTCCAGGCGTACAAACGGTGATCCGCTTGGATGACTGGTCACCGCCGAGCTCAGCCGCCCGCGTCGCAGGTAGCCCAGCTGATAGGCCCCCACGCCGGTCAGCGTGGCATCGCGATAACTGAGCAGTTCTCCGTCCACCCAGCACAGGGTGGCGCCGCTGTCCGCCTCGGCGGTCGTCGCGGCCGCCAGTTCGTCCGGTGCCGCCAGTTGCACGGACAAGGTATTGACCGTGTCCGGATCGTTGCCGGCGGCCAGGGCGGCTGAAAGCTGTCCCATACGCGCCCGACCATAGATGGTTTCAGCCATCCGATAGCTGTCACCGTCGGCACTGATCCAGATCTCACAGCCACCCCAGTTGGGGTTCGCACCGGCCACGGCGCCCCACACTTGCAACTCACCGGCGAGCAACAGGCTTTCGGGTGGGTTGAACATGATCGGCGCCAGTACCGGACCCGGTGCGGCATTCTGATTGCTTTGAAAACCACTTTTGCTTTGCACCGGGTAATTGGGCGCGCTGCCGACACCCAACAACGCATCCTCGGCGACCACCGCCAACTTGCCCTCTTCGTCCTCCTCGACCGAGATCAAACGGACCAAGCGCTGCTGCAGGTTTAAGCCTGGTTCGGTGATGGTGACCAGATCCATCGGTTCCAGCAGCACATGTTGCCAGCCCAGGGAAAACTGGTATTCATTGCGCACGTACAGCTTGCGCTGCACCAGCAACTGCGCGGCATGCGCGCCGATCGCCACATCGCAGATCTCATAGGCCTTGATCGTCTCCATCGGTCGCGAGCCGAACTGCTCGATGGCCGCCTGATCGGTGCCGCGCACCACATCGGTGTTGTACTCGTGAGCGCGATCGAGGATCTCCAGCGAGACTTCGTTGTAGCTGTCCGCCTGGCTCTTGATCTTGAGTGAGACCGGTGGCTCGCCCTCCTCGGCCAGAAAATCATCATCGGTCAGATCTGCCACTGGCGTGACATCCGGGTACCAGGTGACGCCGTTGCCCGTCACGACCTGATCACCATAGGGAATGACCTTGAGCTGACCGGCCGACCAGACCAACTCGCTGTTGGTCAGTTGCAGCCAGCGAGCGATCGCTTCACTGGCCGGTGACTGCTCATCGAGCACCGGGCTCAACAACAGGTTTTCAGCCAGACAGTAATTTCGATAATTGCTCAGGTCGGCAACCCACCATGGGTTGAATCCAATGCCGTCCAAAGGATCGAGCAGTAACCCTGGCAAGAACTCCCCGGGATTGGCGTCCGGTAACCCCGGCACTTGATAGGGACCGTCCACCTCGAAGGTGTGGTTCTGCACCCCGGCGCTATCGTTGAGCAGATACCGACCGGCATACACATAGGCCGTGTCCGCGTAGGCGATGGCCTCGGCGGGATGCTTGGTTTCGAGAAAGCCCCACACCGGTTGGTCCCGATCACCTCGGGCAAAGCTGAAACCCGCCTGAGCCAAGGCCGACTGAGTCACCCCGTTGATGACCTTTTCGGTAAACACTTCCTTGTCACGGAAAATTCGGTGAACCGCACCCAACGTCCCACGACCGATCGCAAGGATCAGCGCCGCGTAGTAGGTGTAGGTGGTGTCTTTTTGGGTCGCCCCGCCGCCGCCCTTGCCGCCTGACTTCTTCTTCGTGGTCTTCGCCACGGCTTCGAAGTCGGTGTAGTAAATCAGGTTGGGGCTGATGCGATTTCGGCCGGCGATCCAGGCAATCGGCTTGCCGCTGGCACTGCTCTGAATTTGCAGCGCATTGATGCGCGTGGCGCTGGTGGAAATGGTGCTACTGCTGCCCCCCATCGCTGACTCCATATAGGTTAAGTGTGTAATAACGCACCAGCTGGCTGGCCAGCCGTTCCTCGCGCATGTCTGCGTATTCCACGCCGATATCGCGGTAGGCATGGATGACCCGGTGTTCATCGATCACCACCGCACCGTGGCTGTAGGTGCGACCGAAACGCCACACCGCCATGTCGCCGCGTTGCGGTGTCTCCACCGGGTGGCCGTACCGGTCGAGCCAGTCCAGGTAGCGCTCCTCGCTGCGATGCAGGTGCCAGTCCTGGGCATAGGGTCCTGGGTCAATCAAGGGCATCAGTCCGACCGCGTTGTAGACCTCGATCAGTAGCCAGGCGCAGTCGACACCAACACCCAGTAAGTGCTGACGGTGCTGGTACGGTGTGCGCAGCCAGCGTTCGGCCTCGGCCACCACAGCCGCGCGCTGTTGAGCTTCAAGCGCATTCATATAGACGTCTCCGCGACCGGGATGAAGGGCATGCCGCGATAACGTGCGCGGTTGCCGAACTTGTTGGTGCAGGCGTCCAGCGTGCGCGGGCAGCCCGGATAAATCAGGAACTGGTCGCCCGGGACGGGCACCGCGGGCACGCTGAGGATCATCGTGACCGCGCCGTCTCCAGTCTGCCGGCGCACCGTGCGAGCCACACCGGCATTGGCCCCGTTGACGAAGCGAATCACCCCCTGGTCGAACCAGCCTTGCTCCGCCACCACGTTGGAGTTGATCCGCAGGGCGGTATTGCTGCCGGGCTGGACCACTCCCGCTGTTTGGAACAACGCCCGATTCACCCCGCAATCGGCGCTATACACCGTGCGCAGACACGCCGGCTGATACACACCCCGGGGGACTTTGGTATCCAGCAATTCCATCGGCGACTTGACTGTCACGGTTGCTTGCTCACGATCGACAGGATCGACCTCGGCCACCCGGCCGATGAAGCGCGTCACCGTTCCAATCACCGGCTTACTCCAGTCCACCATGAAGGCCCGGGCCAGACTCAACGTAGCACCATCGAAGCCGCCGCCGGCAATGAAGGGCAGCACCGACTCCCCCAGCACCGTATCGCTCAGGCCGGCGGTGAAGGTGACGTTCAAGGTATCCACCTCGATGCCGCGCACCGCCCGCACCCCGGTTCGCTTGATCAGCGGGCCGCTGGCCGAGTAGT
The DNA here is from genome assembly GCF_019956575.1 of Pseudomonas sp. A-R-19. Classification (NCBI taxonomy): domain Bacteria; kingdom Pseudomonadati; phylum Pseudomonadota; class Gammaproteobacteria; order Pseudomonadales; family Pseudomonadaceae; genus Pseudomonas; species Pseudomonas sp. A-R-19. The sequence goes on along the minus strand of NZ_JAHBDR010000081.1, from coordinate 21,229 downwards.
TCTGTCCGGCGTGGTAAATCTGCAGGCCGGCATCGGTGTAGCGCAGCACTTGGCCGCTGGCCAAAGCAATCGTGTACAGGTCGGCCATCACGAAGCTGCGCGCCGTGGCCAGGAACTGTTTCAACTCTGGGCTGGCATCGATCATGGTTTGATACTCGTAAAGGCGATGTTCTTCATTTCCCAAATCGTCCGGAACGGCTGTGCGCCATCCAGCGAGTCGGCATCGAAGGCACAGCGGAAATAGAACGCGCCGCTCCACACCAGTGACGCCCCGTTGGGAGGTGGCACGGCAAAAGTGATGCGCCCCAGCTCGTCCACGTTGTAGCTCGAAACCGGTACTCCACCGACCGTCAGCGCATCAATGTTGACGACGCCATACACCGGCTCAGCCCAACTGCCGATGGCACGCGAAAGCTGAAAGGTGACGGTGGTACCGTCGCCGGTACCGAATTGATGAAGTTTCACCAGGTGGTCGGAGCGATCGAAGTACAGGAACTCGCCGAACTGGCCTTTGCGGCTGTTGAAGAAGTCCATCAGCCGCGTCCACTCATCCAGACCCGGCCGTTTGCGCACCGCGTTGTAGCTGATCTGGAACGACCACAAGGGCGCCGAGTAATACGCGGTGGTGCGACGCCGACCGCTGGCCGCCCTTTGCACCCCTGTACTCCACTCCGGTGCCTTTTTCGACAGCAGTGTTTGCCCCGGCATGCGCGGCAACACCCCGGCGCTCACCTCACCCACGTCTGGATAACTGGCGATCCAGCGTGGTGGCCAGAACGGACCTAATGGCATGATTTCCCCCTATGCCTTGATGGCACCGTTGCGCCGCATTTTTTGCATTTCTTCGGCAAACGCCCGGGCATTGCGCCGGATGTCTGCCGGCGTCATCCGACCGCTGTAATCGTTGTAGTGGTAGGTGCCACCGCCACCCAGTTGCCCGTCGCCATTCGCCGCCTGGCGGATGACGTTGGCGTACTGCTTGGGCAGTACCATTTCCTGTTCGTGAAGTTGGGTCATCGGGTTGGTACCCGCCGGAATGTCGTAGCCGCCTTCGGCTGACGCCACGTTTTTCACCAGGCCAAACACGAAGGCGCCGGCCGCAGCAGCGGCAGCGACACCCAGCACGGGACCGATGATGGGAATTGCCGACATGGCCGCGAAGGCGCCGGCCATCGCCTGCCAGGCGCTAGCGATAATGTTCTTCATCGTGGCTGCACCCCAGATCGCCACGGACATGGCGGCACCACCCGCCTCCGCCGCAGTACGCACCCCAACGCCGGCCACCGTCGCACCGGTCTTGGCGGTTTCCCCGAACATCCAGGCCATCACAGGGGCGGTGACCATGTTCTCGATGAACGCGCTACCGATGCTGCCAAATATTCCGTTGAGCAAACCTTGGGTGGACATAGTGCCGGTCAAAATGCCATTCAGGCCGCCAGTCCAACTAGAGCGAACACTGCCGACCATCCCGGTCCAGTTACTCTGAGACTCCATCGTTTGCTGACGGCCGATGACCGACATGCTGTTGCGATGTGTTTGCTCGAGTGCAAGGATCTGTTGTTGCACCTGCTGCAGGGCCACCGGATTGCGATCAGGATCTTGCTCAAGCAATTTCTTGCGCTGCTCCAGGGCAGCCGCTTCGATTGCGTATCGCTGTTGCTCGAACTCGGCCTGCGATTGCAGCAGTTGCCCCTGAGTGATCAGGTTGGCTTGCAGATCCAGTTGGGCCATCTGCTCAGCGTGTGAGATGTCCGCAAGCCGCGCCTGTTGATCAGCCGCCAGCTGTTGCTGCTTCATATTGGTAATTTGCTGCTGCTTCTCGCGCTCAATCGCAACCACTTCAGAGGCCGCCTTGCGATACTCCTCACTGTCCTGCCCGTACAACTGGCGACTGCGATCCAGCACTTGCTGAGCGATCTGCAATCGGGCGTCCATGTTGTTGCGGTACATCTGAGCCTGCGCCTGCAGGTCCGCAAACGCTGAACCTTCGTCCTGCTTACGCAAATTGGTCAGGGCGCCCAAATAATTGCGCTGCACGCTCAACCGCTCGGCAGCACTGAGATCGGTGCGCTGCAGAACTGCCTGCCAATAGTCGACTTCTTTCTGTAGGGAGAACTGCTGGAACGTCCCCTGCTCAGCCTGCTGCTGGGTATGCGCAACCTTCTGCGCGTCCAGGACTTCCGCCCACTGACTGACCCGCGACTTCGAAGCTCCCCCAGCTGTCGGCGAGTCCAGCTTGGCCGGAGGTGGTGGTGTGCTCCCCTTCTCCAGCTCTTTACGGTGCTCAATGGCAGCCGAATAAGCTGTTTCAAGTTTTGTCAGACGCATTACCTCCAGGCCGTAGGCCGTCGGGCGTTGCTGCGCCTGCTGCTGGGTAGAAAGACGGGTATCGCCCGTGGCTGCCATCTCGGCGACTTTACGTCGCTGCTCTTCGATTCGAGCCAAACGCGTCTTCATGCCGGCATCGACCTGATCGATCTTATTGGAGGTCAACTGCATGGCTTCCAAGAGCAACCGCTCTTCCTGCAAGGAGCCCTCCAACTGCGCTTTACCGCCGCCACCGCGCGCACCTTTGTTACCCAGGTTGTCCAGCATGGCCTCAAGACGCTTGACGTTCCCGGCCACCTCATCAACCGTCACGCCCGTGCCCGTCAACCCCTTCAACACACCGGTGAACCAACTCGCTGTCTCGGCCAAGGTTTTGTTCAGGCTGATAAACGCCGGCTCAAGAATGGTACCGAGGGTGACTTTGAGTTCGTTACTCTTGGTGTCCAGTTCGGCCTGACTGCCCGTCAACCCTTTGGATGCCTTGTCGGCATTACCCACCTGGGCTTCGGTCTCTTGGAGGATTCCGTTTATTTCGCCAAATCGTTTTTGAGCATCCGTTAATTTGTCGCGGGTGGTACCAATGGTTTTCGCGTATTCCTCCCACATTTTTGCAACGTTTTTCGTGACACCGGCATTGTCGACCAAGGCAGAGTTTTCATTCTTGAGACCTTCGGTAGCACCGACTACGGCCTCAGACATGCTGAGGTTCGCCTGCCGGTTAAATGCAGCTGCATCTTTCAGACGGCTGATCACTGCCACCGCCTGATCAATGTTGTAACCACGACTCAGCAGGTTCTGCAGCGACTTGGCCGCATCACTTACGCTGATCAATCCGTCAGCCGACAGCTTTTGAGCTTCCTCCATTGCCCGACCGATACCGACGCCAGCATGGTTGGCCACAGCTTCCAGGCCGCGATAGGCCGACTGCTGTTCGAGCAGCGCCGCCTTACTGTCACTGACAAAACTCTTGATCGCAACCGCCGAAAATACCGCAGCCATTGAAGCGCCCAAAGCCAGCATGTCATCTTTGATTTTGGCTCCGACAAAGCCAAAGGCATCATTGGCCGCCGAACCCAACCGACTGATCTGGGTCTGACTGCCCACCATATCGGTGTTGATTGCCCTCAACTCGCGATTGAAGGTACCTCGCGCATCACGCATGTTGCGCTCGATGCTTTCTACCGCACGATCAAAACCCTGAGTACCAGCAGTAAACTGGTACGCGATGTTCCTATCCATACCGGCACCCAAAATGCAGACAATAAAAAACTCCGCCATGGCGGAGTTTGTTGGAACAGCTTTAAATCACTTACTGCAAACTGCCTGATAAACACCTTCAAAGGTTGATGGCGAATCGGCTTTAAAACGAACACTGCTCCCGGTGCTGAAGAACTTTTCAAACCCTGCGTAACCGCCATAACCATTTTTAGAATTCACTTCACCGCAGATAATCGTGGCGCCGTTTTCCAGTTTATGCGGTTCAAGTTTCTGAAACTTCGCAGCATCAGGATCCTTCAAGCGTGCACGCACCAGTTCGCGCGCTTTCTCCTTAAGCAAATACACTTCCGCGGTCTCGGCCTGGGCCGCTCCAGCTGCTAGCAACAACAAAAACAAAACTCCATTACGCATAGGTAGCCTCCCTGTTAAAAGTCGGAGAAGGCTACCGATAGCTGCTATCAGGGTCCAGTTTCTAACTCAATGGACAAAACGCATCCAAAGCACCGCGCAAGTGCTCTGGCAGTTCGCTACGCATATCCGCGGCGAGTGCCGCCATGTTGGTAGCCAAGTCTGGGGCACCGGTGACCGACTGAGTCGGCTTGTACCCTAGGTACCCTGCCACCAGCACATGAACGGGCGGATGGTGATTCCAGTAGTCCGTCATGTGGCCCACCATGACCATGTCCCAATCACGCCGAAGCGTGACCGGACTCTGGCCTGTGCAGGCGATCAGGTGTGCGTAGAGCTGGCCCCAGTCGAGGGGGCCAGAGCTTCCCCCGACTCGTTCACGGGTTGCGCCTCCATCCCTGAGGCGCTCATGACCGCGTCCAAGGCGGCACGCATATTCTTCAGGTCCAGAAGGCTCGCCACTTCAGAACGATCCATGTCCGGGTAGTTGCGGCGTAAGGCGGCATGCGTGGCGTCAATGACGGTGGCGATGCTGTCCTTGTCCATTCGACCGGACATGACGTTATTGATGCGATCGAGCAACTGTTCCAGATCCCCCAGCGCCATTGGCGGTATCACCAGTGTTTTGCCCGGAAACGGGAACTCAACACCAGGTACGTTGACGGGCGTCATTCGCTGGCACTCCAGTAAACGACTTCACCGAACTCATCGGCGTAACCGGTGAATTCGAAGTCGGGGATGGTGTAGTCATCCTGCTTGGTCGCAATCCCCAGCTTGTTGCTGACGAAGTTCGGAACCCGGACATAAATCGATTTGCCCTTGTACTTCAGGTACAGCTCGCCCTGAAACACTGGCATATCGCCCATCGGCAGGTTACGCACGGACAGACTTTTGCCGGTGGCCACCGAGTAGCGATAGTCGATAAACACCGGGGTATTGGCGTCCGCCACCGCAAAGCCGTACTCACCGGTCGTGGCGTTGTAGGTGTACTGGCCTGAGACTGGCGCAGTCAGGACGCGTTGAAAAGCCACCGCCCCACCACCGCGTACACCTAGGTCACCGGCCAACAAACCATCCGCTGGTGGATCGACAATGATTTTGCCCGCTACGGGAATCGGCGTCGGTGTGGTTGCGTGATGCACCAACACTTGACCGGGCTGCAACTGCTGGCCAAACACCAGGGCATTCCATTGCGAAAGACTGATCTGCGCCGCCTTGGCCTTGCCGGACAGCTTGCCCTGACCACGCGCCGCATCGACCGCGAACTGCTCGCCGCCGAACAACTCTTTCGAATCGAAGGACAGGTCAATCGACGCTTCTTGCATGATGCCCAGCAGGATGGGGGTTGGTGCTGCCAACGCATTGCCATAGGCGTCCATCAGCGGGGTGGCATAAAACAGCCCGCTACCGAATGCAATTTGCATGAGAGGTATTCCTCAATAAATAGTGGGTCCCGACAACAAGTCGCCGGTGTTGCACAGATAGGTGAAGCGGTAGCGCACCATGCAGTTGCCCGCGGTGTTGTCGCCGTCGTCCTCGATCCAATCGATGTAGAAACGTTGAATGCGGTCAGCCTCGGGAAAAGCGTCCTCCTCCATCAGGACCGCGTGCACAGCAACCTTGACCAGATCCGCGACCTGGTCCCAGGCATCGCCCGTGGTGGTGTCCTCGCGAGCGAGGATTTCCACCGACAGCTCAAACTGGTTGCGGTCCACCGACTGGCTTTCGCGTTCGGTGGTTTCCAGGTTCGGACGAATCACAATGGCCGGCGACATGTCCCGGGTGATCGCTTCCGTACGACTGCGAAACACCCGGTCGCCGGCCAACGTACCGCCGCCAAGAATCAGCACCTTCGCCCGATCGACGATGCGCTCTTGAATGGAAGGCATAGGGTTAGACCTTGGTGAGTGAAGCGAGACTGAATGCCCCGTCATCGATCATCAGCCGGTCGCGCACCCTGTAAGACACGCCACCCACACTGATTAACTTGCCGTTGACGATGCACAGGCGCTCAGCCTCGGCGGTGATGATCAGGATTTCGTAGTAGGTCGACTGACTGTTGATACCGGCCATGGTGCGGATCTCATCCGGCATGTCCCGCACCGCCAGGAAGGGCTGGCCGTCGACTAGGCCACCCACATTGAAATCCTCGAGGAAGGCCGAAAGGTCTTCCTCAAACATCGCCTTCAGCCTTGGCCGGACCGGCTTTTTTGGTCGACTCGGCGGGAGAAACTTCGCTCAGCTGGTTACGGAAACGCTCCGCAACGTCGACCGGCAACTCGATCGTCCCACCGACTTCGACCAACTCGTCGTTGGGCTTGCGGAATGAACCGCTGAGCACTCGGTAGGATTTATTCGCCATTGCCGCCCCCTGCATCCTTTTCGACCTTGGTGACCTTCTGAGCCAGCGCCTTGTCCGGCTCACCGGGGATGACAATCACCTCCCCCTTCTTGAACTGGACCGGGCTGATGATCTCGTAACGGCCTTTCTTGAGCTCCTGCAGGCAGTGCGCTCGCGCACCGGCCTGAGCAGCCGTCAGGATCAGTTCGCCACCGAACAAGGTGATGTTCTGATCGACTGTGTATTTCGGCATGGTGATGTCCTCGAATGAGGTGCAAGCCCGAAGGCTTACACCAGTTGGTTCAGGACGGCGTACTGCCAGCGCCCGAAACCGACGTTGCGCCAGGTGTCGACGCCGTATTGGTGCGCGTCGTTGTCGAACTCGTACTCCGAGCCTTCGGCCTTGGCCTTCATCACCACGTCGGTTTCCTGCTGACGAATGAACGACTTCAGGCGCCCATCGGTGCGGAAGGTCACGAACTTGTCGGTCCAGGCATTCAGGCGGACGTTACCAATCACCCGCACGTTGACGTTGTCCGGCATGACGATCTCGCTGATGTTGGTACCGCGCGGTACGGTCAGCGCCGACTGGGCCACGCTCAGCAAACCGAAAGGCACCATCACCAGGAACTCGCGGGCCAGTTCGTTGATTGGCTCGCCCTGATCGTCCTTGAGGCTGGTCAACTGGGTGACCGACTTGGCCACTGCCTGCTGAAACTCTTCAGGGCTCGGGCGCGAGGGGGTACCGTGCAGCGTGGCCGCCAACTCGCTGATGTCCGTGGTGATCTTGTTCGACTGCGGGCCGCTGTTGCCCTCTTCGTGGTCGGTATCGAAGAAGTACTGGCCGTCGTAGCAGATCTGGCTTTCGCCGTTCAGCACCAGAGCCGACAGCAGACGGGCCCAGTGCGAGTTGGTGCGATCGGCCAGTTCACCGAGACGAATGCGCAGCTGCCCGGTTTTGTCGCGGCGCAGCTCCTTGACCAGGACCTCGATCGTCGCTTCGTAGTGCAGGTTTTCAATTTCGAGGTCAGCGCTCACAAAGCCCTTGGCGTGGCGACCGCCGATCCACTCACGCAGCGTCGGTACCGCGCCGATCCACGGATAAGTTTCCTTCGCCTGGTCGGAGTCAAAGAGGTTGGAGATCAGATCGATCCAGGTCGCTCCGGCGTTTTGTTCGAGCAGCTCGTAAAACGTGCCAATGACGGCACGGCTGGAAAGTACTTCAGCACCCATGGGTGTATCTCCTGATGAAAGACTTGGTAAACCGGCGTGTTACGCGACCGGGACGTCCTGCGCGGCGAACTTGACGATGCCCGCACCACCGCTGACAAAGCGGTGCACGTGGCCGATCCGGCTATTACCCGCAGCAGTGAGGACAAAGGTGCCGCTGTCACTGGCGTACACGGCCTTACCGATATCGGTGATGGCCAGGGCCGCGACCGGCAGTTGCACCTTGCCCGCTTCACGCAAGCGAACGCGCGCCTCGCCGGCAGCCCCAGTGCGGTTGTCTACGCCGCGGTCAGCGAAGCCGACGAACAGGTCAGCAGCCGTCAGCGGACGCGCTAGGCCATTCGCCGAATTGATGCCAACGGCCGAGCCTTCGAAGATCTGCACGCCGGAAGCGACAGCCAGATCATTGATGTCGCCCGTCTCGTAAGCGCGGGGAGTGTCGAGAGTAAGAGGCATGAGGATCTCCAAAGCCTAAAGGGTGGTGGGTGTGGTCCGGGTTACTTCTTCAGGACTTTGATCAGGCCCTTGTCTTCGGCTTTGCGGTACGCGTGGTACGCACCGAAGTCGCCGAACTCAGCCCGCAATTCCTTGTTGCCGTCCCAGGTCGCCTTGGCTCGCTCCTCGAGCGGCGCCTCGGGATCTTCCTGATCAGCCGCGGCCGCCGGGGTGTCCGGTGCGGCTGCGGCAGGGACTGGCTTGGTCGCCGTGCTGCGGATATCCGCCAGCGCGGCAGTGCGCTTGGACTTTTCGGCGGTGATCACCTGGCTGGCTGCTTCAGCACCAGAGGTCTTGCCGTCGAACTTCAGGGAGGCGATCAACTCTTCATGACCGGGAAGGCCGGCAGCCTCGACCGCCTGAATACGTTCACACTCAGCTTTCGCACCGGCGGCGTGAGCGGAATGCTCCAGCGTCGCCAGCAACTCGGCGTGGTTGGCCGCCAGGTAAGCGCGATCGATGGTTGGCTTATCGGCAGCGGTCGTACTTGGCTGGGTTGCGGTGGTTGTAGTCATAGAACGATCTCCGGAGTTGCTGCCGTTGAGTTCGGCAATCAGGGTTTCAAGGGTGGATTCACGGTCTGCCATGCCCAGGGCAACAGCGTCGGAACCGATCCGCATGTCGCCCTGGCCAAAGTCGGAAAGGACGGTATCGACGTCAACACCGCGATAGTTCGCGACGTCCTCGACGAAAATGGTGGTCAAGCGATCGACATGGTTCTGGGCCAACGCACGGCCCTGCTCTGTCGCAAAGTCGGGACGCTTGTTGGGGCTCTGGCTGCTGACGATCTCGACGCTGCCGTCATCCTTGTTCGTGCGCACCGAGAGCACCGTGCCGATGGAGCCGACCGCGCCGGTGCGACTCATGACGATTTCGTGGGCTGCCGCCGCCATCCAGTAACCCGCGCTGGCGGCATTGCCCGACACGTAGGCGACCACCCGTTTCGGGGATGCCCGGATCATCTGGGCGAACTCGGCGATGCCGCTGGCTTGGCCGCCGGGCGTGTCCATCACCAGGATGATGCTGTCGGTGCGCGGGTCATCCACCGCCGCGGTGAACTCCTTCGCCAACACGTCAAGCGAAGTCGCGCCGGACATGGCGGTGAACAGGTTCGCGTAACGAAACACCGGCCCGGTGACCGGGACCAGCGCGACACTGCCGCGCTGGGTCACGTTGCGGGTGTTCTGAAGTGGCCGCCCCTGCCTGGCCTCTACAGCCTCGGGGCCATCGTTTTCACGACGGGCGATCGCCGCGATGGTGTGCAGCATGTCCGGGGTGATCGCCCAGGGCTCGCGCGACACCAAGTCGAACGCCGTCACCCGATGCGCCGGGGGAGCGTCGGTTGGTTTATCGGTCATGGTCAGGTCCGTTCGGGTAAGTCGGGGTTTTGCGGCAACTGGTCTTCAGGTTGAGAGGCCGGCGTGGCAGATAGGCCGTCTTCCATTCGACGTTTCACTTCCAGCGCGCGCTGTTCGTGGTTTTCTTCCCAGTCGCTGCCGTCGTAGAGCATCGATTCCTTGGCCAGCGTGCTGACGCCAAGATCGACACGCGCTTTGGCCGCGTTGATGTCCTTGAGCGGATCCACGGTGCCCGGACCATCGCCGACCCAAATCGAACCGCAGTAGGCATACCGCAGCAACGGATGGTCGAAAAAGCCGGGAGCATCGATGTCGCCCTGAGCAACAGCCTCTTCCAGCCAGTGCTCGTACACCGGCTGACAGAAATCGTTGCCCAGAAAATCACGACAGCCACGGATGAACTGCCAGGCCTCCATGACAGCGGCGCGCGCGGCGGTGTAACTGGCCGTGAAGTGCTTGATCAGCACTTCATAGGGCAGCTCCAACGCCATGCCGATCTGGCGCAACATCGCCAATACAAACGGATCGAACGCCAGGTTCGGACGCCCGGGCGCGGCCGAATCTATCGATGCGCCTTGATCCAGCTCGGCGACAATGCCGCCGCTAAGCGTGCCATCCCAGCCACCGGCCGCACGATCTGCAGGACGATCACCGCCAACCGGCGTGTTGCCGGTCGCAGCGGAGGCCAACGGGCTGAGATCCCCGCCAGGCCCGGGCTTGATGAACACCGCGAAGAACGCCGACACCACGGCGGCTTCCAGCTCTGCATCGGTGTAGCGATCAAGCTGCTTGAGCTTCTCGATCACCGGTGCCAGGTACGGGACTCCGCGAGGCTGACCGACACGTTTGCGCCGATACAAATGCAGCAGCGCCCGACCACCCCGTTCATTGAAGAAGGGTCGCTCATCCCACTTCCGCTCTCTCACACCCAATGCACCCGGGTGGCTGCGTAGAATGTGAGCCTTGATCGGCTCCCCATCGGCATCACGCTCGATGCCGGCGGTCAGCGTTTCGGTATCGGCCTTGTTGTCCGGGTTACACACCCGATCGCCTTCGATCAACTGGATGCACGCCGAGTAGTGCTGACCCGGGCGTTCTTTGTGGGTCAACAACGGAAAGACATCACCGCTGCTCAACACCGAACGCCACGCCAGGTCCTGCAAGCCATAAAAGTTCTGTTCGCGGGTGATGTCGCACGCCGTGGTTTCGGCCCATGACTTGAACAGCGACTCGGTGTTGCGCTGCCAATCACGTGCGGTGTCCTCATCCCAGCCGAGGATCTGCCGATTGACCACCGACTTCAGGGCCAACCCAGTGCCGACCGTTTTGGTCACCACCGTGTTGATCGCGCCGCCGCCGATGGGGTTGTTTCGCTCTAGGTCGCGGCAGCGTTCCCGAAGAGTCGGCAGATCGGGGAGTAGATCGGCAGCTGCACTTCCTGCCGATGGATTCCAGGCACTGAGTGAGCGTTTGCGTTTGGAGGCGCCGCTGTAACCCCCCATTGCCGTCATCGTCATACGCGCCTGCATACGCTTGGCGCCGCTCTCGGGGCTAAACCAACTGATTGCCCGATCCAGCAACGTGGGCTCGGGAGCCTTGAGCGAACGACTCATAACGGCGTGATCCCGCGCAAGACAATGCCGCGAGGGCGACCGCTGGCCAGTCGATCCACCTGGAGCTGCCAGTAATCGATCATCTTGGTGATCTCTGCCGCGTCGGCGTAGTTCAGCTGACGGGTGCCGATGCGATAGCTCTGCTTCTGGCTGACCTTCATGCTTGCGTCGAGCCAGGCTTGAAGCTGGCTTTGCGCCTGTTCCAGGGTGATGGCCATAGATTAATTCCTGCGTTGAGAGAGCACGCGCATAGCAGTGCGGCGCCCAGAAACAACTCTCCCGCCAGAAGGCGGGAGCTCGTTGGGTTCAGCGGATGGTTTCGGTACCGGGTTTTCCGACACCGGTGCGGGATCTGAATCCGGCTCGATGTCCGATTCCGGTGGTGGCGAATCAAACAAACCGCCTTGGCGGATCTGAGCATCCAGAGCCGCCCAGTCGTGCTCATTGAGCAGGTGCGTTTTCAGCGAACGGGCCGCATGCAGCGCGTAGGTTTCGCAGTCCGTGGCTTCGTTCCGCTCGCCGGCCTTTTTCTGCCAGACCTTGCGGTAGTGGTGCCGCCGGCTGGGAGCCTTCACTTCGGCGGTGATCTGCCGGAAGTAGTCGGGACGCACTGTCTTGTAGAAGTGCATCCGACCTGGACCGTCTCCAGTCAGCGGCAGTCGCCCCTCAATCCACAGATCCTTGGCCCGGGACGTACCGACGATGTAAGGACGCAGGCCGTACTTCGAGGCCTTTTGCTCTTTGTCGGTGTCCACCCCCTGACGAGGCGCACTGAAGATTTCTTTTCGTTCATCATCCCGGCTGTTGCCTCGCTCGCTGGCCCCCTTGATTGCCGTCACGCCGCGTTGCTGATGCTTACGGCAAAACGCATAGGCTGCATCTTGTGTAACGGTGCCGTCCGAGGTGTCCAGCGAGACCGCCAGGATTTTCAGCTTCGCACCACAGGCATGGGTGATCGGCGAGAACAGCAGCTTTTCCAGGTCCAGCCAAACGCCCTGCCCTGGCAACACCACCTCGCCGTAGATCTCACCCCAGTAGAGCAACCATGACTCCTCGCCACGGCCCCAGGCGCGAAGAACGACCGCCAGGCGATCGTGCTGCACGTCGACACCTGCGGTGATCACCAGCCCACCCATGGGCACGAACAGCTCCGGGTAATCCTCGGCCCGCTCCGCCAGCTTGTCGGCTTCGGGCAGATCCGATTTGTACTCGTAGGCGCGACCCTGTTTCTGGTTGACGAACTTGATCAGCAGCGACAGGTTGCCCATGGCGGCCTGGTGCTCGGCGTTGAGCTGCTCGCGCACGATGTTCGCCAGGCTGGTACCAGGCAGGCACGCATAGAGTTCGTTCAGTTCGATGAACCCGGCACGGCCGGCAAAGGGTTTGGTCGCTACCCAACCGCAGAATGGATCACCCGCCTCGACGGCGTTGAACACCGTGTTGCGGATGTTCTCCTTGCGCTGGTAGTCGTCCCAGATTTCCCCGCAATGCGGACAGGCATAACCAGCCGTGTCGGGATCCGCACGACCATAGATTTCGTGCGGCTCGACCCCTTCATTGATGTCCAGGTATTTGATATGGGCGAAGTCCAGCACATGAGCCTGGCCGCAGGTATGACAGACAATCGGCAGCACTCGGCAATCGGTCTGTGCTAGGCGCGCCTCGGTCTTGCTCGCGCCTTTGATCGCAGGGGTTCCACCGACCAGCATTTTCGAACCCGGGTAGCGTTTCCCACGTTCTTCCAGCAGGGCGATCGCATCGCCCTGCCCCTTCACGTCATCACTGGTATCGTCCGGTTCTTCAACCACCGACAGTCCCACGGATGAGGTCGACTTCACGTTGCCGGGGGAATTCGAAGCCACCAATTTGAGGAAGCCGCCCGGGAAGCTCTTATGGTCCCAGCGGTTGCCGGAGGACCGGCTGGTGTCGACCGGCATCAACCGATTGACCTCGCTGTTCGCCATCACGCCGTGCTTTAGCTTCTCATCGTGGAAGTTCTTCCCGTCCTTTTCCTTGGCAAACAGGATCATGATCGGCCGGGGCAGGAACTGGACAAACTTGAACAGGTACCCAATCAGGAACCAGGTCCAGCCGATCTGCGCGGCTTTCATCAGGTCTACTTCGCTTACACGCGGATCATCCAGCGCCGCGGCCACGCCGAGGAAGTACGGCGTGTAGTGGAAGTCGTACAGGCCGTGCAGCACACCGCTTTCAGCGGGCAAGTAAAACTCCGTGCTCAAGTACTCCGCCGTGGGCACATCACGCGGCGGGTTGAATTTCCCCGCTGCTGCCAACAAGCTCCGCGCCAAGTTTTCGCGCGTAGCCTGCAATTCGCTCGGTTGTAGGTCCAGCAACTTTGGCCACCACAGATCGATCAACCGTGAGTTTCTGCACGTTCTCGATTTCCTGAATTAATCGTTCAACGCCGCCCAAGTATTCCCGATTAGCAAAGGCCGCCCAGTCGGACAGCACTCGCTCCGCTTCCATGCTGGGGATCAGCGACCGCAATTTCTCGTGATACAGCAGACGCCCGTTCGCCGCCTTGACCCGCCCTTCGTCAATTCGCACGGCGTTGAGCTCTTCCAACTGGCTACCCCCTCGCCCCGCTGCCTTGTTGCGCAGGTCGCGGATGTACGCGGTCCGGATCTCATCCAGGTTGGCCGCCTGCCAGTCATTGATGCCCAACCCCTTCAACACATCGCGGGCATTGCGCTCGCTCATGTCCAGGTGATCGGCTATCTCGCGCTGTGTTGGCATGGTCATCTCCAAGGACTGGACAGGAAGCGGAACCCCCTATGTCGGGTTGAATCTGCAAAAAGATCGGGGTTCGAATTACCCCAATCTCTCAGGTCGCCGGAAGGACCCATTGAAAAAGGGGGTGAGGCCTCGATCCGTTGCCGAATCGCCCCAAAATCGGCCGAAAACGCTGAAAAATCGACGAAAGCCTCAGTCGCGAGCCATCTCGCGGGCCAATGCCCGGCGAAACAGCGGTTCGAACTCGGCAGCGGCGACGCGGTTGGCCACACCGTAGAAGTCGAAGCGACGACGATAGGTCGGACGCTTAACGAAGATCAGGATGGGCCGCGCACCGTTGCCAATGCGTTGCCAGATACCCAATGGGCCAGTGCCATTGCCTGGGCGACCCGTAAAGTAGTCAGGGGCATTGCGATTGCGGCGTTTACTGCGAGCCGTGCGGTTAGCCATGAATCCCGATACACGTTCGGCAGCACCGAGGGCGGAGAGTATTTGGACGATCTGCCCACGACTGATGTTGCCGTTGCCATCCATTCGAGCGCGTCGGCCTGGCACTGCGTACATGTCAGCAGGCATCAGGCCATAGTGGATCAGCGCTTTCTCGAATCGCTTGTGCGGACGATTACCGCCGTCCATATGCACCGGCAAGTACTTCGATGCCGCAACACCCGAACTGGCCTCATCCTTGACCCACACGCGGGCGAACAATCGGGTGGCTGTGGCACTTCGCTTATAGATCGAGTTCAACGTCCAGCGAGTAGGACGATCAAACACACGGGCAATCTCTTCCTTCTCTGCGATCTGCACCCGTTCGGCGGTGAAGGTCAACGCCTTGGCAGCAGCGAGCGGCACCTTGGACCGACTCAATCCGCGCATGCTTTTCACGATCTTGTCGATGTTGTCGCGCATCTCAAGGCGCATCATTGCCCTGGTTCGCCGCCAGTGGTTGACGACTCGCTGACGCCCAGGCGCTTAGCAGCCCAGCGCTCGTACAACCCGATAGCGACATCGGCGCCGGCCATGGCGGTCAGGCAACCCAAGCTACCCGCCGCCCAGATCGACATGCCTGCTGCGATCATTAACATCATCGCCGAAACCCCGCAGGCAATGCAGGCACCCGACCGAAGGGCCAGGCGTCGCAATAACACCCAGCCCCGCGCCCCATCCTTGTCCGCCCGCCACATCTCGCCCGACACGCCACCGACCAGGGCCAGGACGATCACTAACCAGATGGGCATCTCTGCCAGCGCTTGCTGCTCGTTCGTCATCGCCCTACTCCATAAACGCAAAAACCCGGCGCAATGGCCGGGTTTGGTGTGTGGTGCCTGCCGCTCTCTGCGGTCGCACCTATCGAAGATGGGTACTTTTTACAGGTGGATTCCGGTGGCAGCAACCCCACTTTAATGCCACCCGGTGAATAAGTGGGTAACGCAGGGTGAACGCCTAGCGAATGTCGGCGAATACAACACCTCGGCTATCGCTTCTGTTGTACCGTCCTACCTGTCC
Source organism: Pseudomonas sp. A-R-19 (assembly GCF_019956575.1). NCBI lineage: Bacteria > Pseudomonadati > Pseudomonadota > Gammaproteobacteria > Pseudomonadales > Pseudomonadaceae > Pseudomonas > Pseudomonas sp. A-R-19. The sequence goes on along the minus strand of NZ_JAHBDR010000081.1, from coordinate 5,978 downwards.
CACCATTCAGAGTGGAAGTAGGACAGCTACAACCCCTTAAATTCGGGGCTCTGCCCTACTGTCCTACCTTACTTAACTTTTCCTTGTGTATAGAGAGAAAGCTAAAAGCACGCGTGCGCGCCATGGGCGCGACTACGTGCCCGCTATGCTTACGTGTGCATGGTGCGGGCAAAGGTTGGACAGTAGGACAGCCCAGCAACGGCACGGTCTGTACTTGTCCGACCGCATTAAATGGCAGTCGGACAAGGCCGGACAGTAGGACAAGGGTATGCGGAGTGACACCAGGGGTCATGCAGCCTTCCCTATCAACAGACCTGCGATGTGCAGGTGCGCTTCATGCAGACGCTGATAATAGGTATCGCGACTGCAACCGCAGTGGGTGTACTTCTGCGACAGAAAGCTTTCGTGGTTGCAGTAGTGCTCCCACACCACCACCGACAGCTGCGCCGGCAAATGCTTGTTGACGATCAACTCAATATCCGCCGACTCGTCCAGCAACACCCGACTACCCCGTGTGCCGCGTATCAGCTCCCCCTTGCACTCCATCAACATGGCAATCATGTTGCCGCCACTCGCCCCACCATAGGCTTCGGTCATCGGCGAATGCAGATCCTGCGCCCAGAGCTTGAGCATTTCATCAATTCGCTTAATCAAAGCAAGGCTCCTCTATCACCGTCTGCTGCAATGCAGCCGCACGTGCCCACGTTGCAGGCTTCTGATAGGCCCACTGTCGGACACCGCTTTTTGCCAGCGCCGGCATACGCTTCTTCCGCCAGCCCAGCCGGTGCATGATCGCGCCGACTCGCATCTGTTCAGGCTTACCCCAATGCCCGAAATCGAGCTTGAGCGCCTGGGTCAGAATCTCATTGCCGGTAGCGGTCTCGCCGATCTGCGATTCTTCCAACCAGGTCAGGATTGGCCCTTCCCACTCGTCCACCACAAAGCGCTCGTCCTGTGCCTCGGCGAACATCCATGACTCGTCCTTCGTCACCCACCAGATATCGCCAGCCTCGAAGCAAAACACCGCCTCGGCCCACAACTGGTCACGTATCTCGCGCAGTTGTTCCAGGTCGACCTTGTTGCAGAACACCGGCCAGTAACGGCGGTTGCCGGTGGCGTCCTTGAGGTATTCCTCTTGGTTGGTGGTACCCACGAACACACACTGGCGTGGCACATCGTTTGTTCTGCGGCCGTAGCTCTCGCGATAGGTGTCGGTGGACGCCGAGAAGAACTGCTTGGCCTTGGTGCTCTCGGCCTTGTTGAAACTGTCCAGCTCCCCCAGCTCGACAATCCACTTACCGCGAATCGCCTGAAAACTGTCCTTGTCGCCGAGGGCAAAAGGCGTGTCCATAAACCACTCGCCGCCGAGAATACCCATGGCCGTGGACTTACCTTCACCCTGCCCACCTTCGAGGATCATCACCGAGTCAGCCTTACAGCCCGGGCGCATCACCCGAGCCACAGCCGAGATCGGCCAGCGCTTGCCAACTTTGGCAGAATACTCACTAGCTTGAACGCCCAGTACATCGGTCAACCAGCCTTCCAATCGAGGCACGCGGTCCCACTCCAGCTTCTCCAGGTACTCGCGCACCGGGTGAAAAGAATGGTCATGGGCAACCACGCTGACCGCTTCTATCACATGGGACGCTTTGACCCGCAGGTTGTATTGCTGCGCGAGCCACTTCATCACCCGCATGTCATCGATGTCGGCCCAATCGCCGGCACCGCCGCCAAAGGGTGCGGACCGCAGTTTGACGATTTTGGAACTGAACACGCTATAACCGATAACGCCGGCCCAACGTTCGTCATTGCCCAGGATCAGCTCGACGTTTTGCATGTGTGCGATCAGGGAGCCGTTTTCGGTGCGGGCCAGTTGATCCTTCCAACCACCAGCTGCAGGAGGTTTGACCACCGCCAACACCTGGCGGCGGACAGCCTCCAATCCTTCGGCAATATGCAAGTCGTTGAAGTCGGTCCACTTGATCTCACGCTCGCCCGAGAAGACGGGCCCGACCACCTGGCCACCGACGATTAACGCCGCGTTGTTGGCCTTTTCTTCACCTGGGTTCCAAGGCTCACCGTTGGGGCGTTTGGTTTTCCAGTCATCGTCCCGGCAGAGAATCAATGGGCAACCGGGGAAACGCTCGCGCATGGCCTTGGAGACCGAGAGTAAGTTGCCCGCGTCGAATGCGATAGCGACTGTCAGCGACGTTGCCATGTGCAGGCTAGCGCCCGTGGCGTAGCCCTCACATACCAGCACCGGCTCCCCCGGTTCAGGGTGCGGACCAATCAAATGAAAAGCGCCCTCTTTCGACATGCCGTAGGGCCAGTAGACCTTGTCACGCCCTGTATCTTCTTGGACTGTCGGGAAGATCACCTGCAGACCGACGATCTGATCCCGCACGTTGCACATAGGCACTAAAAATGCGCCGGTACGAGGCGCATAGCGGACCTTGAAGCCAACGATTTGCTTTCGATCCAGATAAGCGCTCTTGCCCTTCTCAGGCATGCGCTTGAACAGCCCCGCAGCACGGTTGGCCGCACGCCGTGCAGCGTTGGCCGCGATCTCAGTAGCCTTGCGCTTTGCCTCTTCCTGACGAGCGCGCATAACTTCGCGCTCTTCGGGGCTCATACGTCCAGCCTTTACCTTAATTTTCTGGGTCTCGCCGGAACGCCAATCACCGAAGCTGCCAAAGATCAGCGTTTCGTTTTTCTCGGTCCGGTGCTCATGGACTACATACCAGCCGTTCTTTTCCTTACCCTTGTCCTGGGAGGTTTTGCAGCGGGTCAGTTTGCCGAATACCAACGGTTGCTCAGGTTCGAGGCCGTAATCTCCGAATTGCCCTAAAACCTCATCGAGCATGGCGGGCCTCCCGCGATTCAACAGCGGACTGACAAACAACACACAGATCGCAACCCAACAGGGCAAGTCGGCGAGCCTCTGGGATAGGATCGTCGCAATTTACGCAAAACAGGAAAGAATGCGCCGCCAACACAGGTTTGGCGGCGTTACGTGCAGCGAGGGCTTGATCCAGACGCTCTTGCACCAGGTCATTCGCAAAGTCAGCAATATCAGCCATGGTCAACACCCCGCGTTGCCTGATTGACGTACGTGGCGCGGTTGAACATCCCCAGAAGCCCTTGAATCCCGCGAAACACCTGCAGGCGAATTTCGGCCAGTTCGCGATCCGTCACAACGCCGTCGCCAATGCTCTTGGCCCAGGTATCAGCCAGATCGGCGACCTGTCTGAAGTACTCTGCAATGCCCGTAGTCAACGTCTCAGGCATATCGTTGGTATAAGCCTCGGCCAACTCCTGCCAAGTCGTGTCGCCGACCAACGCATGCACTGCATCGAGAATGCGGCGATCTTTGGTCAGTTCGAGAATCTCACCAAACTCCTGGATGTTCACAGAGTGGCTGGGATGGGTGGGAGAGAGTTTGTGTTGCAGCGTGGTGGGGTTCCTGCCGGTGGTGACGGCAATAGCAGCGGCGCCACCAGGATAGTCCCGGGCAGCATGGTAAAGCGCTAGATCGAGCGGCAATATTTCCCGCTGTGCCCGGTCGACTGAACTCAGAGCGATTCGGCTCATGGCATTAATCCTTGTAAGTTGCCAGTGCCGCGCGACATGCAGTGGTGATACATTTGCCGCGTGGCTTGAAAGGGCCCAAACGCCGGCTAGATCCGCAAGATCGATACCGGCACTGTGCCGAGGCAAACGATCCGTCGTTCACCTCTGGCGCAACAGCTGCCCTATCTGTGGTGGAAAAGGCAGCAACCCGAGGCATCCATGCCTTGGCAACGCGATAAAGATTGGCGGTTTTGCATGTGGTGTGCCCGCCTACCTTTATTGCGACCCGACAGCACTGTGGTGGTGTGTGCCGGGAGGAACTGGGCGGCCCTTGGGTCGCCTTTTTTCTAATCCGCTTTTTGTGGAGCGGACTTTCCCAACAACCATGCAGCCTCAAAGGGGTTACCTTTTTCAACCGCAGCAGCAGCTAAAAGCTTTGCGTACTCTGTTTCACCGGTGTAATCCGTGCGTGGCAGTGAAGCTGCCAACCGCCATTTGTTAAGAGCTTGATAGCTCCTACCGCAAACTTTGGCCGCCGCACCGATTCCTCCTACAGCCTCAAAGGCGAACGCAATAGCGTTAGGGAAGTTTTTCGGGTCGAGCATATGGACCTCCTTTCAACTGTCGGTTGATATTAAAGTTCAACTGACAGATTAGCAACCCTCGTGTGATCATCAACCTATGATTGATAAAGAAACCATGCGCGACATGTTCGCCGAACGCCTTCACGCAGCCCTTGACTCTAAAGGCGTCCGCCAGCGAGGTAGAGGCGCTGACATCATTCAGCAATTGAAATCTAGAGGGGTCACTAAAACCGCTCAGGCCGTTAGTAAATGGCTTAACGGGGCCGCTATACCGGAGCTAGACAGTCTGACCGTATTGGCGGAATGGCTTGGGTGTCGTCGGGAATGGCTTGAACATGGCGTGATGCCAGTTTTCCCTAATCAAGTCGGCTCTGTGGGTAATGAGAAAGCAGGAAATGTCAGCCCTGTTGTCTCTGATATGTCCAAGGTTCCACTTATTTCCTGGGTTCAAGCCGGTGCTTGGTGTGAGGTTCCACCCAGCATTGAATCTATTCATGCAGAGCAATGGCTTCCATGCCCCGTCAGCATCAGCAGTTCGGGCTTTGCATTGCGGGTAGTAGGCGACTCCATGACAAATAACGGGCCAGGACGAAGCTATCCAGCAGGTTGCATCATTTTTGTCGACCCAGACCTTTCGATTAACAATGGTGATCGTGTGATTGCTACGTTACCGAGCAGCAATGAAGCAACCTTCAAAGTCTTCGTGAAGGACGCAGGAAAGCATTATTTGAAGCCCATCAACCCTCAATATCCAATCATCGAAATGACCGAAGAGATGCAGATATGCGGGAAGGTGGTCGGTGCATTCACCCCAGAATGACAAGTACCATCACTCCTCGCCTAAAAATCTGACTGGTTTTCACTCAAGGAAACCAGATAATTTCACCTGATGGTTGTTGACTTAATTCAACCACTGGTTGATATTTGCCTCACTCTCCCACCACAGAGCGAGGCAATACCATGCACACCACAGCCACCCTGCACGTCCATCCGGCCGCTGCTAACCCATCCCGCATCATGGAAGTCCGCCGCCTAGCGCAATACCTCGGATGCGCGTTCATTCCCCACAAACCCAAGCTTGCGACCCGAGCCGCACCCGCACCGTTTGATCCGAACGGCGGAGGGCACGCAGCATGAGCAAGTTCAAACTCGACAACCGCACGCTGCAACTACTCAATGCCCAAGTCAATCTGAGCGAGACCTTCAATCACACTCTGCGGTCGACGCCACAGCGCGAAGCACTGGCGTTTCGCCTGAAGGTTGAACGCAGCACAACTGACACCCTCTTCACCGTAGAACTGGGCAGCGAGCGCCACACGCTGACCTTGCAGAACGAAAAGAAGATGCACCTCAAGCTGGCCGACTTTATCGAAGAGATTGCCAACGGCCCGCTGGATCCCAGTAACACAGCCGATCAAGTGAGTATCCCTCACGCTAACCGACAATATGCGCGGTTTGATGTCGAGAACAGGCAGAAGGTGTTCGAGCTTGTGCGTACCGGCGGCTCACTGAGCCTCGACATGGGCTTCGAACTCCCCTTGCATGTCGCTATCCACCGCACGCAAACCCGTCCCGGTGTCACCACCATCATGAGCATCGGCGTGAAGCGCCCGCGTACCAAGTGCTTCACCGTGTGCGGCACCGATGTCGAGATCTACGAGCAAGTAGCCGAATCCATCAACCACCTGGCTGCTGTGGTGTCGGCGCTGATTGAAAACTGACCCACCCTGCCGATTGAAAATTGACCCAGGGCGGATTGCTGATTTTTGCTTCAGCAATTGTGGATAAGCTTAGCAGTCGTGTCCCAGTGCAGAGGCGCCGAAC
>NZ_JAHBDR010000080.1:0-41797 GCF_019956575.1 Pseudomonas sp. A-R-19 | reverse complement strand
CATCATTTCCATGCTGATCACCCTGTGTTCTCCTGCTCAAAAATTGAGCAGAAGCAGTTGAACACCTGGGTCAGTTTTCAGTCGGCAGAACAGCCTTTACTGGGTCAGTTTTCGGTCAGCGGCAACACACACCGTCCTGGATGTTCGAGTTGGCACCGATGGTGATCGGCTGCATGTCACCTGAGTCATCGACTTCGTCAGCGCGGATCACCGCGTAGGGCCCGACGAACACGTTCTCGCCAATCACCACTTTGCCGCAGATGATCGCCGTCTTGTCGACATAGGCCGACTCGGCAATCAGCGGTAAATCTCCGGAAGGATTCTTGCGGATCATGGCTGGCTCAACGCGTTGTACAGGGTGTTGAGGTTGTACTCGAACAACCCGGTGAAGGTGCTGGCCGGACCGCTCGCCGCGAGCGCATCGGAGTACAAAGTGCCGCCGATCTGCGCGCCGCTTTCATCGGCGATCTGCTTGAGCAGGCGCGCGTCCTTGATGTTTTCCATGAACACCGCCTTGACCTTGGCCTGGCGAATCTGGGTGATCAGGGCGGCTACTTCCGCGGCTGAAGGTTCGCGCTCGGTGGACAGGCCTTGAGGCGCCATGAACTCGATGCCGTAGGCTTGGCCGAGATAACCGAAGGCGTCATGGGACGTCACTATCTTGCGGTTGCCCGGTGGCAGCGAGCCGAGTTTGGCCTTGGCTTCGGCGAGCAGGGCGTAGACCTGTTTCAGGTACGCCTTGCTGTTGCGCTCGTAGTCGGCGGTGTTCGCCGGGTCAGCGGCGATCAGCGCCTTGGTGATGTTGGCGATGTACAACTCGGTGTTCGCCAGGTTATGCCAGGCATGCGGGTCGGGAACGTTTTCGCCGTCTTCATCCAGGCTACGCGGTATGACACCGTGGCTCGCGCTGATGACCGGCGCACGGGTCTCTGTGCTCGTCACCAGGCGATCGAGCCAGGGCTCGAAACCCAGGCCGTTCTTGATGATGAGCCTGGCTTTGAGCAGTGCCTTGGCGTCGTCCGGTGTCGGCTCGTAGGTGTGGGCATCCGCGTCCGGGCCGACCATGTTGGTGATCTGGACATGATCCTTGCCGACCTGTCGGGTCATGTCGGCCAAGATGCTGAAGCTGGTGACCACCTGAAGTTTTTCGGCGGCAGACAGCGACATCGACACCATCAAGCTGAACAGCACGAGTAAAGCGCGCATCGGGTAACACCTCATTGGGATGTGAGCAAAGGCGGGCGGCGCAGCAAGCCGTGTACCGGCCCGAACACCACGGACAACAAATATCCAGCACCGGCCACCAGCACGATTGCCGGGCCACTGGGCAGCGAGAAGTAGAACGAGATCAATAGACCGAGCCATACCGAGAGGCTGCCGAGCAAGGCGGCAATGACGATCAGCACAGGCAAGCGGCGACTCCAGAAGCGCGCTGCAGCCGCCGGCAACATCATCAGGCCGACTACCATCAACGCGCCGATCGCCTGGAAACCGATGACCAGGTTCAGCACCACCAGCGTCAGGAACACGCCGTGGGCCAGTGGGCCGAGGCGGCTGACGGTTTGCAGAAAGAGCGGGTCGAGGGTGTCGAGCAACAGTGGTTTGTAGATCAATACCATGGCAATCAGGCTCAGGCCCGAGACCCAGAGCATGCCGGTCAAGGTCGGGCCGTCTACTGCCAGCGCCGAGCCAAACAGCAGGTGCAACAGGTCCAGGCGCTTGCCGGCGATGCCGAGAATCAGCACGCCGATGGCCAGGGAAATCGGGTAGATCGCTGCAAGGCTGGCGTCCTCTCGCAGGCCGGTGCGTCGGGTAATCCAGGCCGCGAGGCCGGCCATACTCAGGCCGGCACCGAGGCCGCCGATGGTCAATGCCGGGAGGCTCAATCCGGCAAACCAGAAACCCAAGGCCGCACCCGGGAGGATGCCGTGGGCGACGGCATCGCCAATCAGGCTCATGCGCCGCAGGATCAGAAACACGCCCAGGGGCGCCGTGCTGCACGCCAGGACCAAGCCACCGAGCAACGCCCGCCGCATGAAGACGAATTCGTGGAAGGGTTGCCAGAGATGCACGGCAGCGATCATCAGGCCACCTGCGCTCGTGGTTGTTGGCGGATCAGTTCGAAGCTCGAACCGAGTACGCAACCGCTGCTTTTGATCAGCAACGTGTGGGGGATGTGGTCGCGGACAGCGGCGAGGTCATGGCACACGACCATCAGTGTCCGGCCTTCGTGGTGCCACTCGTGCAGGTGCTTCCAGAGCAACTCTTGACCCCATTCATCGAGGGCCGCGTGGGGTTCATCGAGTAGCAGCAAAGGTGCGTCGGTCAGGCTCAAACGGGCGAGCAGGGCACGTTGCAATTCACCGCCGGAGAGGGCCATCAAGGGCCGATCTTCCAGACCCTTCAGGCACCAGTTTTCGAGGACGGTATTCAGTCGTTGGCTACGGATCTCCGGGGATTGTATGTTGCCCCAGAAACCGGCGGCGACCAATGCCTGAAGGCTGATCGGAAATTGCCTGTCCAAGTGTTGTTGCTGGGGCAGGAACGACACGCCGCCCTTGAATGGAACATTCAGTCGCACTTTTCCGGCCAACGGTTTTTGCAAGCCGGCGATGACTTTCAGCAGGCTGCTTTTGCCAGAACCGTTCGCACCGATGATGGCGGTCAGGCTGCCCCTCGGCAGTTCGAGGTTCAGCGCTGGGGTGAGTGGTTGGCCCGGTGCGCCCCAGCGCAAAGCGTGGCAAGCAATCATGCGACCTCCCAGTTGAATCGGCTTTCGGCTACGGCGTCATGGGCGTGCAGGCTTTCGGCGTGGATCACACGAATGTGGAAGGCATTGATGCCGGTGGAGCGTTTCAGGGCCTGATTCAAACGGCGTGCGGCGTCTTCGCAGAACATCAGGTTCTGACCATTGGCCAGGGCGAAGGCTTGTTCGTCGGCGCGTTTTACTGCTGTTTGAACAGCTGTACCGAGTGCGGCTTCGGCGTCGTTGATGACGGCGATCAGAGGCAACTCGTCCAAAAAATCAGCCAGCCGCACGCGCAACTTTGCGTTGCTGCGTTGACTGTGAGGTGTAGCGACGATGCCGTTCGTGGTCCCAAGCCACGCTAAAACGTCAGCGTGTTGCAGTGACTTGTTGGCGAAATCGTCGACGAATTGCTGCTGAATCAACTGTCGAGAAAGGGCCGCAGAGCATGGACAGGTTGAGGAATAAGGCAGGTCGATTTTTAGTTCCACGTGGAACATTGCGTTTTTCAAGCGCGCTTCGATGCTGACCGGATAGCTTTTCCAACCTGCCAATGGACTGATCAGAGCCGGCCTTTTCAGCAACACATCGGCGTGAATGGTTAAGTGAGCGCTGCTGGATAGCCCCTCATGGCTCTCAAGAAAACGCTGCAAAACCCGTCGCAATAAAGCCGGAGAGAGGCGTTCCTGCTCCAACAACTCAAGCGCCAGATAGAGCCGTGACATATGAATGCCGCGCGCATTGCCATCGTCGAGGCTCACGCCGGCATCGGCCTTTGCATTCAGTCGTTGGCCATCAAACAAAACAGGAAGAGCAATGCCGCACATGCCCACCCACTCCAGTGGCAGGGCTTGGCGTGAGGCCTGCGCGGCGATATCCGGCAGAGTCAGCGCATTCATGAGCAGGTCCATCGTGGGAGTTGAATTGCCATGTTATAGTATAACAATACAATCGACGATGCCTTTTTCATGAACAGGCTTTCATCATGCACAGACGCCACCTGCTCAACTTGATTCTCGCCAGCGCGGCCTTCGCTTTACCCTTCGGCGCGGCGGCTTCGCAAATTCGTAACGCAAGGCTTTGGCACACGGACGGGAAGCTCAGACTGGTGTTCGATCTGAGCGGACCGGTGCAGTACAAGACCTTCTCGTTGAGTGCCCCAGAGCGACTGATCATCGACCTCTGTAGCGCCGGCCTCAGCGGCGACTTCAGTCAGTTGGCCCTGGGCGATGGTGTGATCCGTTCGATTCGCTCCGGGCATTTCGGCAAGGGCGATACGCGGGTCGTCCTCGACCTCCGTGAGCCGGTGCAGCTCGACAGCTTCCTGTTGCCACCCCAGGATGGGCAGGGACATCGGCTGGTGCTCGACCTGAAGGCTACCGCTGCGTTGCCATCAGCGACGCCAGCAGCGCCCGCAGTGATCACAACCAAGGCCCACCCCAAGCGCGACATCATCGTGGTGGTCGATCCCGGCCATGGCGGCAAGGATCCGGGAGCGATCGGGGCCAAAGGCGAGCGAGAAAAAGACGTTGTGCTGTCCATCGCTCAGTTGCTGGCCAGGCGCCTGAAGCGCGAAAAAGGATTCGACGTGAAACTGGTGCGCAATGACGATTTCTTCGTGCCGTTGCGCAAGCGCGTGGACATCGCCCGCAAGCACAATGCCGACATGTTCATCTCGGTACACGCCGATGCGGCGCCGCGTCTCACGGCATCAGGCGCGTCGGTGTACTGCCTGTCTGAAGGCGGCGCAACCTCCGCCACTGCGCGTTTCATGGCGCAACGAGAGAACGGCGCGGACCTGCTGGGTGCGACGAGCCTGCTCAATCTCAAGGACAAGGATCCGATGCTCGCCGGGGTCATCCTCGACATGTCGATGAACGCCACCCTCGCCGCCAGTCTGGAGCTGGGCAGCACCGTACTCGGTAGCCTGGCGGGTATCACCACCTTGCATCAGAAGCGCGTGGAACAGGCAGGCTTCGCGGTGTTGAAGTCGCCGGATGTGCCGTCGATCCTGGTCGAAACCGGCTTCATTTCCAATGCCCGCGACAGTCAGCGGCTGGTGACCGCACGCCATCAGCAAGCGGTGGCGGACGGCCTGTTCGAAGGGTTGCAGCGCTACTTCCAGAAAAATCCGCCGATCAACAGCTACCTCGCCTGGCAGCAGGAGCAGAAAAATACGCAGGCCTAACAGCCAGCGATCCGGCTGCAGGTGAACTTGGCGCTGCTGCCGCCGGAGCTGGAAAACCGGTTGATCGTGGTCCAGCCGATGCGCTGGTTGTAGCCAACCCCAGGCCTCGCCATCGGAAGCGATGCCGGTGAAAAACGTAAATTGACCGTAGCGGCTGTTGGTCTGCACCCAATAGCGTTTTCCGGCTGTCTCGAAACCCCGCAGATAGAGGGTGCTGCCAGCGGTATTGACGCTGTAGGCGTTGCCATCCGCATCCACGCAGGCCAGCAGATTGGCGCTGCGGGTGCACTTGGCCAGGCTCGGGATCTGGGCCATCGCGTCGGCAGCCACCAGCAGGGACAGCATGATCAATGCAGGTTTCAGGGCGTTGCGCATGGGGAATCTCACAAAGGGAGCGACGTTCAGCATCCTGTCCTTTGCCCTGTTGAGCAAGGGGATGGTTAATTTGTATAGTTATACTATAACATTGCCTAAAGCCCGACGCAGCGACCGGGCATCCCTGTGAGGAATATGCAGATGTCCAATCGACTCCCCGTGACCGTTCTCTCCGGCTTTCTTGGTGCCGGGAAAAGTACACTTCTTAATTACATACTACGTAATCGCGATGGTTTACGGGTTGCGGTAATCGTCAACGATATGAGCGAAATCAACGTCGATGGCACCGAAGTTCAGCGTGATGTCAGCCTTAATCGCGCTGAAGAACGGTTGGTTGAGATGAGTAACGGGTGTATTTGCTGTACGTTACGTGAAGATTTGCTCAAGGAAGTGAGTCAACTCGCCAAGGAAGGTCGCTTCGACTACCTGCTGATCGAGTCCACAGGTATTTCCGAACCCCTGCCAGTGGCGGAAACCTTCACCTTTCGCGATGAAAACGGGCAGAGCCTCAACGACATCGCACGCCTGGACACCATGGTCACGGTGGTCGATGGCATGAACTTCCTGCTCGATTACCAGGCTGCCGAAAGCCTGGCCTCCCGGGGAGAAACACTAGGGGAAGAGGACGAGCGTTCGATCACCGACCTGTTGATCGAGCAAGTCGAGTTCGCCGATGTGATTTTGCTCAGCAAGATCGACTTGATCAGCAGCCACCAACGCGAGGAACTGATCGCCATACTTGAACGGCTCAACGCCCGGGCGGAAATCATTCCGATGGTGATGGGCGAAATCCCCTTGGATAAAATTCTCAACACCGGTCGTTTTGACTTTGAAAAGGCTGCTCAGGCACCGGGATGGTTGCAGGAGCTGCGCGGCGAACACGTGCCGGAAACCGACGAGTACGGTATCGCTTCCAGTGCTTACCGGGCACGCCGGCCGTTCCATCCGCAGCGTTTCTTCAACTTCATCGATGGCCCCTGGGACAACGGCAAGCTGCTGCGCTCCAAGGGTTTTTTCTGGCTGGCGAGCAAGCACAGGGACGCTGGCAGTTGGTCCCAGGCCGGCGGTTTGATGCGCTATGGTTTTGCCGGGCGCTGGTGGCGTTACGTACCGAAAAACCAATGGCCGCAGGACCCGGAAAGTACCACCGGGATCATGAAGCACTGGACCGCCGACAGCGGGGACTGTCGCCAGGAGTTGGTATTCATCGGCCAGAACATCGACTTCACGTTACTCACGGCCGAACTGGATGCCTGCCTGCTGACCGATGAAGAAATGGCGTTGGGCGTAGAGGGCTGGCGTTTGCTCCCTGATCCATTCGGCCCTTGGTATGAAGAAGCCGCCTGATCCACTACTGGCGCTTCAAGGCTTGAGCCAGGTGCCCTGGCTCTGGGCCTCGCAGTACGGCTGCAAATACGCCGCGTCGGTGGCAACGCCGTAATAGTGAATATCCTGGCGGTAGGGCATATTGGCGACTTGGGCGTTGCTGCAGATACCAAATGCGCCGACGGGACATTGATCGACATACCGCACATCGACTTTCTGCCCCGCCAGGTTCGGCTGGCAGAAACCATCGGCGAAGAGTTTTGGCGGGATGGTGCGGTTCTGCTGGCAAACCTGGACATCAAGCCGCTCGGCCTGGCTGTGAACCACACAAGCCTGGGCCAGCGCCTCGCCTGAAACGAGTGCCAGGAGCAACGACAAGCCAATCAACCGCATCCATTACCTCCTCAGAAATCATCGACCATGCTGCAGAATATCCCCACTCATGTCATTGCCGGCCCGTTGGGCGCCGGCAAGACCAGCCTGATCAAGCACCTGCTGGCCCAGCGCCCGGCCGGTGAGCGGTGGGCGGTGTTGATCAACGAGTTTGGCCAGATCGGTCTCGATGCTGCGCTACTGACCCGGGACGCTGATGGTATCGCACTGGGGGAAGTGGCCGGGGGCTGCCTGTGTTGCGTCAACGGTGCGCCGTTTCAGATTGGTCTTGGGCGTTTGTTGCGCAAGGCGCGTCCGGATCGGTTATTTATCGAACCCTCGGGGCTGGGCCATCCTGCGCAGCTGCTCAGGCAATTGAGCGAAGCGCCGTGGCAAGGCGTCTTGGCTGTGCAGCCATGCGTGCTGGTGTTGGACGCCCAGTCGCTTGCCGCTGGAAAACCGTTGCCGCAGGCGCAACAGCAAGCGCTGAGCCATGCGGGATTGTTACTGCTGAACAAATCTGAAGGTCTTGAAGAAGAAGGCCGCCAGCGAATCGCCGGGCAATTGCCGCCGCTCCCCCTGTGCTGGACGCAGCAGGCGGCTTTACCCTTGAGCGAGTTGCCGGGGCTGAATGCCAAAGCGCGGGCAGGTGTGGATAACTTCGTTTTGCCCAAGGGATTGGCGCAGCTGCCGGCAGTCTGGAGCGATCCCGCGCTGCCCATTTGCTTGAGTCAGGAACAGGACGGAGGCTGGAGCATCGGATGGCGTTGGCACCCAAGCCAGGTGTTTGATGCTGCTCTGGTTGGCCATTGGCTTGAAAGCCTTGCCTGGAGGCGGGCGAAGCTGGTTATCCACAGCGCCCACGGCTGGGTCTCGGCGAACGCGGTGGATAACTCGGCGCTGGACTGGAAACCCAGTGAATGGCGGCAGGATTCGCGTATCGAGCTGATTTTCAGTGAGGCGCAGGATGCAGAAAGACTGCGAAGTGGGCTGGCAGCGTGCCGATCCGGATCGGGTTAACGGCTCAAGGCCGCCACTTGGTATGATCCTGACGCCACTGGCTCAGCTCGATCACTTCCGCGCGTGGCTTCACCACATCGACCACTGGTTCGGTTTCATCGAACGGGACCGGGTAGGGCGCCAGTTCAATCTGTGCGCTGTGGGCGCCGAACTGAGTGATGGTGCCGTTGTGGCGGGTTTCACCGGTCACGGTGAATTCGAAGTTGTACACGCGGGCCAGGCGTCGGCGACCACTGGCATCTTTGATAAAGGCGATTCTTTTCAAGGCCACGTTGCCATCCAGCAACTCGATCCCGAGCTTGCCGCAATGCTGCTTGACCCGCTCCAGCGCGCGCTCGCGCAAGCCGTGGTTGTGCCATAACCATGCGCCAGCAGTGGCGAACAGCATCAGCACGAATATATTTCCAAGGGTCAGCATCAACAGGGTGCTCCAACAAGATAGTGTCAGCTTAACTGCGTCGCTGGTCTGTCGTACAGGCTGCGTTTAGTCGCATACTGCGCGGCTAGAATTTCAATCGTTTTACGGAAATCCACCGCATGAAACGTACACCGCATTTGCTCGCTATCCAGTCCCACGTGGTATTCGGTCACGCCGGCAACAGTGCCGCGGTTTTCCCGATGCAACGGGTCGGGGTGAATGTCTGGCCGCTCAACACCGTGCAGTTCTCCAATCACACCCAGTACGGCCAGTGGGCCGGTGAAGTGCTGGCGCCGCAGCAGATTCCCGACCTGGTCGAAGGTATCGCGGCGATTGGCGAGCTGGGCAACTGCGATGCGGTGCTCTCCGGTTACCTCGGCAGCGCGGCCCAGGGCCGAGCGATTTTGACGGGTGTGGCGCGGATCAAGTCGATGAATCCCAAGGCGCTGTACCTGTGTGATCCGGTCATGGGACATCCGGAGAAGGGCTGCAGTGTTCCGGCGGAGGTCAGTGATTTCCTGTTGGAAGAGGCCGCCGCCGTGGCGGACTTCATGTGCCCGAACCAGCTGGAACTAGACAGTTTTTCCGGGCGCAAGCCGCAGTCGCTGTTCGATTGCCTGGCAATGGCGCGTGCATTGCTGGTGCGCGGCCCGAAAGCAGTGCTGGTCAAGCATCTGGACTACCCAGGCAAATCGACAGAGGTTTTCGAGATGCTGCTGGTGACGGCCGAAGGCAGCTGGCATTTGCAGCGCCCGTTGCTGGCGTTCCCGCGTCAGCCGGTGGGTGTGGGCGATCTGACGTCGGGGCTGTTCCTGGCGCGCGTTTTGTTAGGCGATAGCCTGGTGGCCGCGTTCGAGTTCACGGCGTCGGCGGTGCATGAAGTGCTGCTGGAAACCCAGGCGTGTGCCAGCTACGAGTTGGAACTGGTTCGGGCTCAGGACCGGATTGCCCATCCGCGGGTGCGGTTCGAAGCGACCCCGATCAGCCTCTGATTGAGCGTTGGACCCATTCGCGAGCAAGCCCGCTCCCACATTTGATCTTTGGTGTTGCACAGATCCAGTGTGGGAGCGGGCTTGCTCGCGAAAGCTATCTAGAGAACACCATCAGCCTGCCTGAATAACTCAGGCGTCGCCCTTGATCTCCTGATAACGCTTTTCCAGTTCCTGACGAATCTGCCGACGCTGTTGAGCCTGGATGAAGCGGCGCTTGCTCTCGCTGTTGTCCGGTTGCAGCGGCGGTACCTGGGCAGGTTTGCGCTGGTCATCCACCGCGACCATGGTGAAGAAGCAACTGTTGGTGTGACGCACCGAGCGTTCGCGGATGTTCTCGGTCACCACTTTGATGCCAACCTCCATGGAGGTGTTGCCGGTGTAGTTCACCGAGGCGAGAAAGGTCACCAGTTCGCCGACATGGATCGGCTCGCGGAAAATGACCTGGTCCACCGACAGGGTCACCACATAGCGACCGGCATAACGGCTCGCGCATGCGTAGGCCACTTCGTCGAGGTATTTGAGCAGGGTGCCGCCGTGAACATTGCCAGAGAAGTTGGCCATGTCAGGGGTCATCAATACCGTCATCGACAGCTGGGCGTTTCCGGGTTCCATAGCATTCTCACGGGTCAAGGCCAGGTTTGAGGGATGCACCTCTGCGGGTGCCTCGGCGGTTTTTTCAAACCAACAGTTATCGGGACGCCGGGTGCAGGGTCGCCGTCACGCCGGATCGATCTGTTTCCATATATTGCACCGCCTTTTTGCCAGAAGTCGCGGTGTTACCCTGCAAAAAGCCCTGCCACAAGGGCCTTTCCTACGCGCAATTCCGATTCTTGTTCTGCTCGATCAGACTTTTCCTACGTCCGCGGATCGAGCCATGTCATCCAGGGAGTCTCACGCCATGCATGCCATCAGTTTCATTCAGGATCTGGCAGTGATCATGTTGATCGCAGGCGTGGTAACCGTGGTATTCCATCGCCTGAAACAACCGGTGGTGCTGGGCTACATCGTCGCCGGTTTCATCATTGGCCCGCACACTCCGCCATTCGGCCTGATCCATGACGAAGAGACCATCAAGACCCTGGCCGAACTCGGGGTGATTTTCCTGATGTTCTGCCTCGGCCTGGAGTTCAGCCTGCGCAAGTTGTTCAAGGTGGGTGCCACGGCATTCATCGCGGCGTTCCTGGAAATCGTGCTGATGATCTGGATCGGCTACGAAATCGGTCGCTGGTTCGACTGGAACACCATGGACTCGCTATTCCTCGGCGCGATCCTGGCGATTTCCTCGACCACCATCATCGTCAAGGCACTCAATGATCTGAAGTTGAAGAACGAGCGATTTGCACAGCTGATATTCGGTGTGCTGATCGTCGAAGATATCCTGGGCATCGGCATTATCGCGTTACTGTCCAGCATCGCCGTCAGCGGTACGGTCAGCTCCGGCGAAGTGTTTTCCACGGTCGGCAAACTGTCGCTGTTCATGATCGTTGCGTTGGTCATTGGCATCCTGATGGTGCCGCGCCTGCTGGCCTACGTCGCCAGGTTCGAAAGCAACGAAATGCTGCTGATTACCGTGCTGGGCCTGTGTTTTGGCTTCTGCCTGCTGGTGGTCAAGCTTGAGTACAGCATGGTCCTGGGGGCGTTCCTGATCGGCGCGATCATGGCTGAGTCCCGGCAACTGCTGAAAATCGAGCGTTTGATTGAGCCGGTTCGTGATCTCTTCAGTGCGATTTTCTTTGTGGCCATCGGGCTGATGCTTGATCCGGCGATCCTGCTTCAGTACGCGTGGCCAATCGCCGTAATCACCGTAGCCGTGGTGCTCGGCAAGATGCTGTCCTGTGGCCTCGGTGCGTTTATCGCCGGCAACGACGGACGCACCTCACTGCGGGTCGGGATGGGGCTTTCACAGATTGGCGAATTTTCTTTCATCATCGCGGCGCTGGGCATGACGTTGCAGGTCACCAGTAATTTTCTCTACCCGGTTGCCGTGGCGGTATCGGTGATTACCACGTTACTGACGCCCTATCTGATTCGCGCAGCGGATCCTCTGTCGATCAAGCTTGGCGAGATCATGCCCGAACGTCTGGGGCGAGTGCTGGGGATGTACGGCGAATGGTTGCGCAGCATTCAGCCACAGGGCGAGGGGGCCTTGCTGGCGTCGATGATCAGAAGAATTTTGCTGCAGGTTGGGGTCAATCTGGCGCTGGTGATCGCGATCTTTTTCTCGGGGGCGTTCTTCGCCGAGCGCATGTCGGCTTACTTGCAAGGCTGGATCAGCGACCCAAGCTGGCAGAAGGCATTGATCTGGGGTGGGGCCCTGTTGTTGTCGCTGCCTTTTTTGATTGCGGCGTACCGCAAGCTCAAGGCACTGTCGATGTTACTGGCGGAGATGGGCGTTAAGCCGGAGATGGCCGGGCGTCACACGCAGCGAGTGCGTAGGGTCATCGCCGAAGTGATCCCGATCCTGTCGTTGCTGGTGATCTTTTTGCTGTTGGCAGCCTTGTCGGCCAGTATTCTGCCGACCAACAAGTTGCTGGTACTGATCGCCGTGGTCGCGGCCGCCGTGGCGGCGCTGTTGTGGCGCTGGTTCATTCGTGTGCACACGCGGATGCAGGTGGCGTTGCTGGAAACCCTCGATAACCACAAGGAGTCGTCCGGGCATTGACCACCCTTGCGGCACTGGCTGGATCAGCTTTCCAGCCAGACGTCCCGTGCCCAGTGCCACACCGATTCCCAGGTTTCTTCGGCGATCAGCTCTTCTTCGGCCTGCCAAAGCACCACGGTGCCGTCTTCTTCGACCAGATAGTAGTCGTCACCGTCCTGGCAAATCGGAATCATGCTGCGATCGACACCGGCGTCCCAGGCGTTGGCGGCAACGTCGGGCAGGTAGGTGTGGGATTGCGGATCGGTCACGGTGACCGGTTCCAGGCTGCCGTAGACCACGTCGCTGACGGTCAGCAGAAACTCTCTGAAGACAAACGGAATGTCGATGAACAGTTGTTCTTCGATTTCCACCAGCTGGTCTTCGTCAGGCAATTCCAAGGGGACCGGTACCGGTTCGTTGGCTTCACGCAATTGTTCGATGATTTCTTCCACGTCCGGGATCCTCTTGCTTGTATGGCGCGGTTTATATGGGGCGGTTTATACAGTAGCTCGCTATAGATGCAACCGCGAAATAGAAAACCCCGGCCTGAGCCGGGGTTTTTATTGCAGCAAGTTAAACGTGGAGGGTAATCAGCCGTTCTGGCGGATACCTGCCACCAGCCAAGGCTGGTTTTCGCCCTGTGCACGTTCCATGTTCCAGCTTTCGCTGAAGACTTCGCCCTGGTCGAAACGCGAGGTTTTCGACATGCCAGTGAAGGTCAGGGTGGCAATGGTCTTGTCGGCGCGATCGTCCACGCCATCCAGTTGTACATTGAGGTTATCAATGTAGGTGGACTGGAAGCCGTCACCCAGGTCGGCACGCTCACGCTTGAGGAACTCCAGCATTTGCGGAGTCACGAACTCGGCGATCTTGTCCATTTCATTGGCGTCCCAGTGCTGTTGCAGGGACTGGAAGTGATTGCGCGCCGCTTCGACGAAGTTTCTTTCGTTGAACCAGGCTGGAGCGTTGATCACTGGACGAGCGGCAACAGGCGCTGCCGAACCACCGAAGATCGAACCGCCGGCAGGCTTTTGTTCGAACGCCTCACGTTGCATCGGCGCGTGGCCGGCTGGAGCGTAGTGCTCCTGCTGCTTGCGACGACGGGCGGCGATAAAGCGGAAGACCAGGAACGCAATGACCGCCATGATCAGGATGTCGAAGATCTGCATGCCCTGGAAGCCGTCACCCATGAACATGGAGGCCAGCAGGCCACCGGCGGCGATACCGGCCAGAGGGCCGAGCCAGCGCGAAGCACCACCGGCCTTGGCGGCGGCGCCAGCGGCACCGGCAGCACCAGCGGTCGCCGCGGCGCCGCCCATGCCTGGAGAAGAAGGAGCCATCTGGCTGGTCTGGTGCGTCGGCGCAGCGCCTGCGCTTTTGCCACCACCGAAGCGCTTGGCGGCATTGACGTCGAGACTCATCGTCAGGCCGATGCACAACGCCATGGCGATGCTAAGAAAACGTTTCATAAAGGGAATTCCCATTTGTGGAAGGCACGCGCGCCATGTTGCACAGCTGAAGTGTTACTGGCTAGCGGCAGAGTGTTTCGGGCTTTTGCCTGACAGGTCGTGTTCAGCTTCAGTCAGTGCAAGAAGGCCTTTTGACTTTTATCTGTCAGATGAGTGGACAGGGTTTGTAGGGCGGTCGCTTAGCGTCGTAGCGCCAGCATGACCACCCCGGCCGTGATCAGGCCGATTCCGCCCCATTGGCGCAGGTCGAGTTTTTCACCCAGCAGGACAACGCCAAGAACAGCCACCAGCACCACGCTGAGTTTGTCCACTGGGGCAACCAGTGACGCCGGACCGACCTTGAGGGCGCGGAAATAGCAGATCCACGATGCACCGGTGGCCAGGCCAGACAACAGCAGGAACAGGTAGCTCTTTGCAGAGATCGATCCCAATGACTGATATTGGCCCGTGGCGTACAAAATCAAGGCCAGGCTGACCAATACCACTATCGTGCGTAGCAGGGTGGCGAAGTCGGAATTGACGTTTTCGATGCCGACTTTCGCGAAAATGGCGGTCATTGCGGCGAATGCCGCCGATAACAGGGCCCAGAATGTCCAGGAAGAAAAGAAACCTGAGCCCATGCTTTTTGCACCTTGTTCAGATCAATGTCTGTAAGTCCACACGCAACCCTGTGGGAGCGGGCTTGCTCGCGAATGGGCGCACCGCGGTCATCCAGTCATACCGCGTTATCGTTTTTCGCGAGCAAGCCCGGTCCCATAAAGGTCCTGTATCGGGTGATCAGATCGCTTCCAGCTTGGCATACCCCAGCATCAGCCACTTGCTGCCTTCGCTGAAGTTCACCTGCACCCGGGCCTGGGCCCCGGCGCCTTCGAAGTTGAGGATCACTCCGTCACCGAAGATCGAGTGGCGCACAGTCTGGCCCAAGCTGAAGCCGGTTTCCGGAATCTCGCTGCCGCTGAACAGGTTGCTGCCGCTCATCGACTGGTTGCCACCGAACGGACGGCTGACGCTGTTGGACAAGCGCACTTCCTGAATCAGGCCTTTCGGAACTTCGCGTACGAAACGCGACACCTTGTTGTAGGTCTCGCTGCCATAAAGGCGTCGGGTTTCAGCATAGGTCATCACCAGGTTCTGCATGGCCCGGGTGATGCCGACGTAGGCCAGGCGACGTTCTTCCTCAAGGCGGCCGGGTTCTTCCAGGCTCATCTTGTGCGGGAACAGGCCTTCTTCCATGCCCACCAGGAACACGTAGGGGAACTCCAGGCCCTTGGCGCTGTGCAGGGTCATCAGCTGGATGCTGTCTTCGTGCTCATCGGCCTGGGTATCGCCGGCCTCCAGCGATGCGTGACCGAGGAACGCTGCCAGTGGCGTCAGTTCTTCGTCTTCTTCGGTGTTTTCGAAGTTGCGCGCGGCGCTGACCAGTTCCTCAAGGTTTTCTACCCGGGCCTGGCCTTTCTCGCCTTTTTCCGCTTCGTGATAGGCGATCAGCCCCGACTGCTCGATGACGGTCTGGGTCATCAGGTGCAGGGGCATTTCCATGCACTTGGCGGCGAGATTCTCGATCAGCTCGATAAACGCGCCAAGGGCACCGGCCGCACGCCCGGTCAGGCCTTTGTTGGCCACCAGTTGGCGCATCGCCTCCCACATCGACACATCGCTGTGGCGTGCATGGTCGCGGATCGCTTCGACGGTTTTCTCGCCAATGCCACGGGCCGGCACGTTGATCACCCGTTCCAGCGCGGCATCGTTACCGCGGCCTTCGAGCAAGCGCAGGTAGGCCATGGCGTTCTTGATTTCGGCGCGTTCGAAGAAGCGCTGGCCGCCATAGATGCGGTACGGAATGCGCTCGCGCAACAAGGCTTCTTCGAGAACGCGCGATTGGGCGTTCGAGCGGTACAGAATCGCGATATCGCTGCGAGACAAGCCGGTTTTCAGCGCACTTTCGATGGTTTCGACAACGTAGCGTGCTTCGTCGTGTTCGTTGAACGCGGCGTATAGGTTGATCGCTTCGCCTTCGCCGCCGTCTGTCCACAGCTCTTTGCCCAGGCGTCCGGTGTTGTTGGCGATCAAGGCGTTGGCGGCCTTCAGGATGCCGGCGGTGGAGCGATAGTTCTGCTCCAGGCGGATGGTTACGGCGTCCGGGAAGTCTTCGGAATACTGGTAGATGTTTTCGATTTTCGCGCCACGCCAGCCGTAGATCGACTGGTCATCGTCGCCTACGACCATCAGGCTGTCACCGCCCTTGGCCAGCAGGCGCAACCAGGCGTACTGCACGGCGTTGGTGTCCTGGAACTCGTCCACCAGAATGTGCCGGAAGCGTTTTTGGTAATGAGCCAGCAGGCCTGGGTGATCGCGCCACAAATCGAGGGCGCGTAGCAGCAATTCGGAGAAGTCGATGACGCCCGCACGCAGGCAGGCAGCCTCGTAGGCTTCATAGATGCCGCGCATGGTCGCCAGGAACAGGTCACCGCTGGCCTGGATGTGTTGCGGGCGCAGACCTTCGTCTTTCTGGCCATTGATGAACCATTGTGCCTGACGGGCCGGCCAACGCTGTTCGTCCAGGCCGAGTTCGCGGATCACTCGCTTGACCAGCCGTTGCTGGTCATCGCTGTCGAGAATCTGGAACGTCTGGCTCAAGCCCGCTTCCTGCCAGTGCGCCCGCAACAAGCGGTGCGCCAGGCCGTGGAAGGTGCCGACCCACATGCCGGCCGGGTTGATACCCATCAACTGCTCGATGCGCTGGCGCATCTCGGCAGCAGCCTTGTTGGTGAAAGTCACCGACAGGATGGAGTGGGGCGAGGCGTTTTCGACCTGGATCAACCAGGCGATACGGTGCACCAGCACTCGGGTTTTACCGGAACCAGCACCGGCCAGGACCAACTGACGACCCACGGGGGCAGCTACGGCCTGGCGTTGGGCATCGTTGAGGGAGTTCAGCAGAAGGGAGAGATCATCGCGCATCGGGGCATTCTAGGGGGCCGCGACACACCGGGCAAACCCCGCTTCGCTTTAACCGATGAAAGTTATGCGAAGGACGACCGGTCAGTCATCGGCTGCAGGCGCTGGCGGGGCGTGCCTTGAGCATTTTCAGTGGCGTCGGCGGTTGAAAAATTTGGCGATTTATTGATCAGCAGCAGTTTGGTCCGGGCAATTGCTTGTGTATGCTCCGAGCAGTTTCGGGCACATGCTCACCATTATAAGAACAAGAACATCGCCTATGACCCTCAGCTTCGACCTGTCGGGCCCCACTGTGGAGCCGCGGGTGATCCGTAAACAGTACGCCATGGAAATGGCGGTCGAACGCACGCGCCTGTTGTATCAGGGCTCGCTGCTGCCCACGTTGTTCATGCTGATCAATGGCCTGGTCTGTGCCGGTTTGCTCTGGAGCCCGCAGCGCTATTTCCTGGTCAGTGTCTGGCTGGTGTGGTTGTTGTCTTTGGTGGCATTGCGGGTGATTCAGGTCGCAGCCTTCGATTCGGCCATCCCCAATCGTCAGGCCCACCCCATTTGGCAACGGATGTTTTGGCTGGGCTCCGGCCTCACCGGCCTGACCCTGGCCGGTGCCGGCATCGCCCTGGTGCCCGCCGATAACTTCATTCAGCAAGCCTGGGTCTTCGGCCTCATCGGTGCCGCCGCGCTTTCGGCCAGCGTGGCCTATGCGGTCAGCTTGCCGGCCTTTCTGTCATTCACCTTGCCCTGCCTGTTGCCCGCCATCGCCTATATGTTTTGGGGGGCTGACGAACAGCAGCAAGGTTGGGGCTGGTTCGGGCTGATCCTGCTCGGTGCGTTGAGCGTGGTTGCCTGGCAAGTCAATCGATTGATCGATCGGGGCTTGATGCGACGCTTTCAGAACCAGGCACTGATTGAGCATCTGCAGCAGGCGCAAAGCTGCAGTGATCAGCTCAATCAGAAGCTGGCCAAGGAGATTGAGCAGCGCCGACGCGCCGACAACGAATTGCGAGAGATACAGGTCGACCTGGAAAACCGCGTCGCTCAACGCAGCCTGGAACTGGACGCCGCCAACCAGGCGCTGAGCAAGAGCGAAGCACGCCTGGCGCTGGCATTGAAGGCCAGCGAGTTGGGGTTGTGGGACTGGAATCTGCAAACCGACGAAGTCCATCACACGCAGATTCAGGAACTGTTCGGCCTGGAGCCGGAGCAGGTCACGGCACTACTGCGCCACCTCAAGCCGCGCCTTCACCCTGATGATCTTCCTGCACTGAAAAGGGCGTTGGTCGAGCATTTGAAGGGCCGCACCGAGGACTATCAAATCGAGTATCGCGTGCGCCATGGCGACGGCCACTGGGTCTGGATCGAGGACCGTGGGCGGGCGGTCGAGCGTGCCGAGAACGGCCGGGTGATTCGCATGGTCGGCACTCGCCGTGACATCAGCGCCAGCAAAGGCCTGGAAGAGCAGCGGCAACTGGCGGCGACCGTGTTCGAGGCGGCCAGCGAAGGGATCGTGATTTTCGATCCTAACTACGTCCTGATCGCGATCAATCAAGCCTTCAGTCGGGTGACCGGCTATGACATCGACGACATGATCGGACGCAATGTCGTTGAGTTGCCATGCAGTCGCGATGCACGTCGGCATTACGCCGCAATACATCAGGCGCTGGAGCAGGAAGGCAGCTGGCAGGGCGAATTGGTGGAGACCCGCAAGAACGGCGAGATGTATCCGCAATGGCTGCAACTGAATGCTGTGCGCGATACTCGGGGAAATGTGAGCCATATTGTGGGCTTCTTCGCTGATCTTTCAGCTCGTCGAGAGTCTGAAGAGCGCATGCGCTATCTGACTCATTACGACGAGCTTACCGGACTGGCCAACCGCGCGATGTTCCGCGAACGCCTTAGTGAGGCTCATCAGCGAGTGCGGCAGGGCGGGTATCGCAGCCTGGCGTTGCTGCACATCAATCTTGATCGATTCAAGCAACTCAACGACAGTCTGGGGCATGAAGTCGCCGACCAGTTGTTGCAAAAGATGGCTCGGCGCTTGGTCAATGCATTGCCTGAAGCAGACACCATCGCGCGCCTTTCCGGTGACGAGTTTGCCGTGCTGTTCAACTCCTACGGCAACCTTTCGAGCCTGGCCCGGGTGGCGACTCGCCTGGCGAGCAAGTTGCGTTTGCCGGTGACGATTGACGGGCATGAGCTGGTGGTCAGCGCGTCGATGGGCATCAGCTTGTTGCCGGACAGCGCCCGGGAAATATCGGCATTGGTCAGTCAGTCGAACATGGCCATGCAGCACGCCAAGCATCTGGGCGGAAATAATTTCCAGTTTTACACCGACAGTTTGCAAGCCAGCACGCTGGAGCGGTTACAGCTGGAAAACCATTTGCGCAAGGCAGTCGAAGAGAAACAGCTGAAGGTGTTTTACCAACCCAAGCTGTGCCTTGCCACGGGCAAGCTCAATGCCGCCGAGGCGTTGGTGCGCTGGGATCATCCGACCATGGGCCGCGTGCCGCCGGGGGATTTCATCGGCCTGGCGGAAGAAACCGGATTGATCGGCCCGATCGGTGAGTTCGTGCTGCGCCAGGCCTGCTGGCAAGCCTGTGAGTGGCAGCGGCAGGGGCTCGATGCGATTCGGGTGTCGGTCAACCTGTCGGTGCATCAATTGCGCCAGGGCAAGTTGGTCAGTCTGGTGCGCCAAGTGCTGGAGGAAACCGGACTGGAGCCTCGCTACCTGGAGCTGGAACTCACCGAAAGCCAGTTGCTGGACAGCGTCGAACACATCATCGCCACCTTCCAGCAGTTGCGTGATCTCGGGGTGAAACTGGCCATTGACGATTTTGGCACCGGGTATTCGTCTTTGAGCTACCTCAAACGCATTCCGGTGGACTACGTGAAGATCGACCAGGCGTTTATCCGCGGATTGGGCGAGGGCACCGAGGATGCTGCGATCACCCGGGCGATCATTGCCATGGCCCATGGCTTGTCATTGAAGGTCGTCGCGGAAGGGGTGGAGCGGCAGGAGCAGCTTGAGTTTCTCAAGGCATCGCGCTGCGATGAGGTGCAAGGCTATCTGATCAGTCGGCCGGTGGAGGCGCAAGACCTGGCCGTTCTGCTGCGAGAGAATCATGTGGATTGACTGGAATTGCTTCCCGTCAGGCCATGGCGGTCTGACGGGAAGTTTGAATCAGGAGTTTTTAATCGGTGATCAATACATTATTAATGTGGGCCAGTAATTTACCTTCGTGAAAGATACTGACGCTAGTGACACTGGAAACTCCGGCAGACTTATACTTGACGGGCTTCTCTGTTAGAACGGTAAGTCCAGTTCCGCTGGTATCAATTTGCAGGTCAAGTCGTAGATCACAAGACTTGTCCTGAATTTCACTTCTTACCAGCGTTGGTGTATGGGCGGAATTTGTTACGGTTACGTTGCCTGAGACACGGAGGGAGGCCGCGCCGGGCATGCGGTCATTTTGAGCGGTCCAAGCGCCGCTGACAATTCTATTGGTCATTGTATGTAACTCCTGTAATTAAGTTAATTGCGTCCTGCATGTTTAATATATCCAGCTTTATTTAATTTGTGGGTGATGGCGATTAACTTGTTTGTAAGTTGATATTGGGGGCGTGTTGTTGGCCAAGTAACTAATAGTGCTGTGTGCAACGAGAGGCGCATTTTTGCCGCAACGCCAAAAAGCGAACGCAGAGGAGCGCCTGAAAAACCGGCAATGAACGCTACATGGAGCGCACGTGCCCGAATGTCGAGGGATGTGGTTACGCATTGAGGAGGCAAAAAGCCGATTCATGTAGTATAACTACAAGCGTGCTACATCCCCGGCGCCTGCCAATAACAAAGAGTCCAGCCCTTTGAATCTGCTGCAACACATCGCCCAGTCTCGCCACCTGTTACGCAAGTCGGAGCTCAAGGTCGCCGACCACGTGCTGCTTGATCCTGCGGCCGTGATGCACAGCTCCATGGCCGACCTGGCCCACAGCGTGGGCATCAGCGAACCGACCATCGTGCGTTTTTGCCGTGCCATTGGTTGTTCCGGGTTCCAGGACCTGAAGCTGAAGCTGGCCCAGAGCCTGGCGGCGGGTGCGAGTTTCGGCCAGTTTGCGATCCATGAAGACGATTCGGTCGCCGACTACAGCCTGAAAATCTTCGACACCACCTTGCATACCCTGATGGAGGTTCGCGAGAAGCTCGATCCGCTGGAATTGCAGCGGGCGGTGACGCTGATGTCCCAGGCCCAGCGCGTCGAGTTCTACGGCTTTGGCGCCTCGGGTGCGGTCGCGGCGGACGCCCAGCACAAGTTCTTCCGCTTGCTGCTCACCGCAGCAGCGTACTCCGACCCGCACATGCAGGCGATGTCGGCGGTGACATTGAAGCCGACTGACGTGGCCATCTGCATTTCCCAGTCGGGTCGCTCCAAGGACTTGCTGATCACCGCCAACCTGGTGCGCGAAAGCGGCGCCTCGTTGATCACCTTGTGCCCGAGCCAGACGCCATTGGCCGAGCTGTCTACGGTCAACCTGGCGATCGATGTGCATGAAGACACTGAAATCTATACGCCGCTGACTTCACGTATCGCTCACCTGGTGGTGATCGATGTGCTGGCGATGGGCGTGGCCATGGCGCGTGGCCCGAGCCTGGTCAACCACCTCAAGAGCGTCAAGCGCAGCCTGCGCAGCTTGCGGTTGTCGCCCAAGTCGGTGAAAGCCCTGGACGACTGACCCCTGTGGCGAGGGGGCTTGCCCCCGTTCGGCTGCGCAGCAGTCGTAAATCCGGCAGACGCGATTTAATGGATGTACGCGGTTAACTGGTTTGGGGCCGCTGCGCGGCCCAACGGGGGCAAGCCCCCTCGCCACAGGTATGGCGTCGCCGAACAAACATTCATCAGTCTGTAACGCCCGAGCCGCCAAACCGTCATCCCTCGCGCCTATCTTGAAACTCCCGTACTCGCCTTGGGAGACTCGAAATGGCCATGCCCTACGAAGAACGCAACAGCGTTGTCAAAACCCGTCGTCAGCAAGAAGATCAGCGCCGCATGGAATTCCGTCGCGCCATCGAAGATCGCTGCGAACGCCGTCAGCTTCTGGCCGAAATTGGCGATTTCCCGGAGTTGGAACTCAACTTCTGGCAGACGTCTCCCGTAGCTTCCCGTCGAAACGCTCAACCAGCGCGCTGATCTGAATCCGTTCGCTACGGATAAACGCCAGGAAGGCGTGAGCCACCGGTGACAGGCGTTTCGCCTTGGCCTGCACCAGGCACCAACTGCGAAACAGTGGCAGTTCTTCGACCGGTAGCTCGATCAGGCCACCGGTTGCCAGCTCAAGGCTCAGGGCGTGGCGCGTCAACAGCGCAACGCCCAGGCCTGCCAGTACACATTCACGCTGGGCTTCGGCAGACGAGACCTCCTGAGTCTGGTTGAAGTGCACGCGTTTCTCTTTGAAATACTCTTCGCACGCCAGCCGCGTCCCGGAGCCCGGCTCACGCAGCAGCAGTGTGTAGGGTTCGAGGTCCTGCAAGCGCAGCGCCCCCATATGACACAGCGGGTGATCCGGTGGCGCTACGGCGACGATCGGGTTGTTCAGGAACGGCAGGAATTCCAGGCCCATGTCCTGCGGCACCATGGACATGATCACCAGGTCGTCACGGTTGTCCGACAGGCGCCGAATAACCTGACCGCGATTGACCACCGTCAGTTGCAGGTTCACTTCCGGATGCTGGCGTTTGAAGGCGGCAAACAGATGCGGCACGAAATACTTGGCGCTGGATTCGATCGCCAGTTTCAGCTGCCCTTGCAATGAGCCCTGCATGTCCGACAGCTGCATGTCGAGGTTTTCCAAGCGTCCGAAAATGTCCCGGCTGGCTCGCTGTAACGCTTCAGCCGCTTCGGTCATGTAGAGTTTTTTGCCGACGTAATCGAACAAAGGCTGGCCAATCAGCTCTTCAAGTTGACGAATCTGCAGGCTGACGGCAGGTTGAGTGAGCGACATTTCCTCGGCCGCGCGGCTGTAGGAGCGCAAATCACAGACCTCGTTGAAGATCTGCAATTGCCGCAAAGTCATACGCATCAATGACTTACGCATTATCTTGTCGCTCTCGTCGCTGGCTGGTAAATCAACTATAAGTCTTTACTTATGCACGGCCCAATTTTTATTCATTTTTGTTAATCCCTTGTGGGCGCTAGTGTGGAGCTGCGACTAAATTGAAACATTTAGTCACTCGTCGATCTGGTCTAGCAGGTCGTGGGTACACCGGCTCAAGGGAAACTCCAAGTGATAACAAAGATCCTGATCGCCAACCGTGGTGAGATTGCCGTACGAATCGTACGTGCCTGCGCCGAAATGGGCATTCGTTCGGTCGCGATCTATTCCGACGCCGACCGCCATGCCTTGCATGTGAAGCGCGCGGACGAGGCCCACAGCATTGGCGCCGAGCCGCTGGCCGGTTACCTGAACCCGCGCAAGCTGGTGAACCTGGCCGTGGAAACCGGTTGCGATGCATTGCACCCCGGTTATGGTTTCCTTTCGGAGAACGCCGAACTGGCGGAGATCTGCGCCGAACGCGGGATCAAATTCATTGGCCCGTCGGCCGAAGTCATTCGCCGCATGGGCGACAAGACCGAAGCCCGCCGCAGCATGATCAAGGCTGGCGTACCGGTTACCCCGGGCACCGAAGGCAACGTGTCGGGCATCGAAGAAGCCCTGACCGAAGGCGATCGCATCGGTTACCCGGTGATGCTCAAGGCCACGTCCGGTGGTGGCGGCCGTGGTATCCGTCGCTGCAACAGCCGCGAAGAACTCGAACAGGCTTTCCCGCGGGTCATTTCCGAAGCCACCAAGGCCTTCGGTTCCGCGGAAGTATTCCTGGAAAAGTGCATCGTCAACCCGAAGCACATCGAAGCGCAGATCCTTGGCGACAGCTTCGGCAACGTAGTGCACCTGTTCGAGCGTGACTGCTCGATCCAGCGCCGCAACCAGAAGCTGATCGAAATTGCCCCGAGCCCGCAACTGACCCCGGAACAGCGCGCCTACATCGGCGACCTGTCGGTGCGTGCAGCCAAGGCCGTGGGTTACGAGAACGCCGGCACCGTGGAGTTCCTGCTCGCCGAGGGCGAGGTGTACTTCATGGAGATGAACACCCGGGTGCAGGTGGAACACACCATCACCGAAGAAATCACCGGCATCGACATTGTCCGCGAGCAGATTCGCATTGCCTCCGGCTTGCCGCTTTCGGTGAAACAGGAAGACATCCAGCACCGTGGTTTCGCCCTGCAATTCCGGATCAACGCCGAAGACCCGAAAAACAACTTCCTGCCGAGCTTTGGCAAGATCACCCGTTACTACGCTCCCGGCGGTCCCGGCGTGCGTACCGACACGGCGATCTACACCGGCTACACCATCCCGCCGTACTACGACTCGATGTGCCTGAAACTGGTGGTGTGGGCGCTGACCTGGGAAGAGGCGATGGACCGTGGCTTGCGTGCCCTCGACGACATGCGTCTGCAAGGGGTCAAGACCACCGCCGCGTACTACCAGGAAATCCTGCGTAACCCGGAATTCCGTAGCGGCCAGTTCAACACCAGCTTCGTTGAAAGCCACCCTGAACTGACCAACTACTCGATCAAGCGCAAACCCGAAGAGCTGGCCCTGGCCATCGCCGCCGCCATCGCCGCCCACGCAGGCCTGTGAGGAATAGAACAATGAGCAAACAAATCCACGTTACCGACACTATCCTGCGCGACGCCCACCAATCGCTGCTCGCCACCCGCATGCGCACCGAAGACATGCTGCCGATCTGCGACAAGCTCGACAAAGTCGGCTACTGGTCGCTGGAATGCTGGGGCGGCGCGACCTTCGACGCCTGCGTACGTTTTCTCAAAGAAGATCCGTGGGAGCGTCTGCGCCAGTTGCGCGCCGCGCTGCCTAACACCCGCCTGCAAATGCTGTTGCGCGGCCAGAACCTGCTGGGCTATCGCCACTACAGCGACGACGTGGTCAAAGCCTTCGTCGCCAAGGCCGCGGTCAATGGCATCGACGTGTTCCGTATCTTCGATGCCATGAACGACGTGCGTAACCTGCGCGTGGCCATCGAAGCGGTGAAAGCCGCCGGCAAACACGCCCAGGGCACCATCGCCTACACCACCAGCCCGGTGCACACCATCGAGGCCTTCGTGAACCAGGCCAAGCAAATGGAAGCCATGGGTTGCGACTCGGTGGCGATCAAGGACATGGCCGGCCTGCTGACCCCGTACGCCACCGGCGAACTGGTCAAGGCACTGAAAGCCGAGCAGTCGCTGCCTGTGTTCATCCACTCCCACGACACCGCTGGCCTGGCCGCGATGTGCCAGATGAAGGCCATCGAAAACGGTGCCGACCACATCGACACCGCGATCTCCAGCTTCGCCTGGGGCACCAGCCACCCGGGTACCGAGTCGATGGTCGCCGCCCTTAAAGGCAGCGAGTTCGACACCGGCCTGAACCTGGAGCTGCTGCAGGAGATCGGTCTGTACTTCTACGCCGTGCGCAAGAAGTACCACCAGTTCGAAAGCGAATTCACCGCCGTCGACACCCGTGTTCAAGTCAACCAGGTACCGGGCGGGATGATTTCCAACCTGGCCAACCAGTTGAAAGAGCAGGGCGCACTCAATCGCATGAGCGAAGTGCTGGCAGAAATCCCGCGCGTGCGTGAAGACCTCGGCTTCCCACCGCTGGTGACCCCGACGTCGCAGATCGTCGGCACCCAGGCGTTCTTCAACGTGCTGGCCGGCGAGCGCTACAAGACCATCACCAACGAAGTGAAGCTGTACCTGCAAGGCGGCTACGGCAAGGCGCCGGGCACCGTGAACGAACAACTGCGTCGCCAGGCCATCGGCAGCGAAGAAGTGATCGACGTTCGTCCGGCTGATTTGCTCAAGCCGGAAATGACCAAGCTGCGCGCCGACATCGGTGCACTGGCCAAGTCTGAAGAAGACGTGCTGACCTTCGCCATGTTCCCGGACATCGGCCGCAAGTTCCTCGAAGAGCGCGCGGCTGGAACCCTGACACCTGAAGTGCTGTTGCCGATTCCGGAAGCAGGCAAGGTGGCTTCGGCGGGCGGCGAAGGTGTGCCGACCGAGTTCGTCATCGACGTTCACGGCGAAACCTACCGCGTCGACATCACCGGCGTGGGCGTCAAGGCTGAAGGCAAGCGTCACTTCTACCTGTCCATCGACGGCATGCCGGAAGAAGTGGTGTTCGAGCCGCTCAACGAGTTCGTCGGTGGTGGCAGCAGCAAGCGCAAGCAAGCCTCTGCACCGGGTCACGTCAGCACCACCATGCCGGGCAACATCGTCGACGTGCTGGTCAAGGAGGGTGACACCGTCAAGGCCGGCCAGGCCGTGTTGATCACCGAAGCGATGAAGATGGAAACCGAAGTCCAGGCGGCCATCGCCGGTAAAGTCACCGCCATTCACGTGGCCAAGGGCGACCGGGTGAACCCGGGCGAGATCCTGATCGAGATCGAAGGCTGAGTTAACAGCCTCGATACAACGCTTTATACCTCGGGGGAGCATGTGCTCCCCTTTTTTTTCGGGTTTTCACGGGTTTGGACGGCGCGGTTCTTATAGGCGCTGGCTTGCCAGCGATGGTCGTTAACGATAACGCGTGCGAACCGGATAAACGCGGTGCACTTGAGTCCATCGCCGGCAAGCCGACTCCTACAGGGATTGCGTTATCGGTGTTTCCCGGGATTACGTGATTTTCGACCCCGGGACGCGGTTCTTGTAGGAGCTGGCTTGCCAGCGATGGTCGTTAACGATAACGCGTGCGAACTGGATAAACGCGGCGCACTGGAGTCCATCGCCGGCAAGCCGGCTCCTACAGGGATTGCGTTATCGGTGTTTCCCGGGATTACGTGATTTTCGACCCCGGGACGCGGTTCTTGTAGGAGCTGGCTTGCCAGCGATGGTCGTTAACGATGACGCGTGTAAGCAGGATATACGCGGCGTACTTGAGTCCATCGCCAGCAAGCCGGCTCCTACGGGTTTTGCGGGTTCAGGATTGTTGGGTTCTGCACTCGACCAGGTTTTTTATTTGCCCCGAATCCGTTTGATTCTCATCGCTCAGCCACTGTTCGAACCCCGCCCCAATCGCCGGCCATTCCGAGTCCAGGATCGAGTACCACGCGGTGTCCCGATTTTGCCCCTTGACCACCATGTGCTGGCGGAACACGCCCTCAAAACTGAAGCCCAATCGTTCGGCCGCGTATTTGGAGCGGGCGTTGGCGTTGTTGCATTTCCATTCCAGGCGACGGTAACCCAGGGCAAAGGATTCCTTGGCCAGCAGGTACACCGCTTCAGTGCTTTTTGGCGAGCGCTGCATCGGCGCTCCGAAGGTGACGTGGCCGATCTCGATACGGCCCTGGGCCGGAACGATGGACATCAGGCTCAAAATGCCCTGGACCTCGCCGCTGGCACGGTCGATCACGCTGAAGAAATACGGGTCGCTGTTGGCCGCATGGTTGTTCAGCCAGTCGTTGAAGACGCTGCGCTCCGGGAAGGGGCCGTAAGGCAGGTAGTCCCACAGTTTCGGGTCGGCACCCGGACCTTGCAGGGCTTTGAACAGGTCGTCGCCATGACGCGCCGGGTCGAGTTTTTCCAGGCGGATGTAACGCCCTTCGATCAGTTGAGTCGTGGGGGCCGGGACGCCTTTCCAGTCTACGAGTGAAGTCGACATGCTGTTCTCCTTGAACTTAAATGGCTTTGCGAAACTGGATCAAACCCGGGCGTTCGGCGATGCGCTCGTAGAGCTGGATCGCGGTGGCGTTGGATTCGTGGGTCAGCCAGTGGACCTTGTTGCATCCATCGGCCTTGGCCTTGGCGTAGACGAATTCGATCAACTGACGGCCGACGCCGGTGCCACGAGTTTCCGGGACCACCAGCAAGTCCTGCAGGTAGCAGGAGTTTTCGATGGCCCAGTTCGAACGATGGTAGATGAAATGCACCATGCCCACCGCTTTGCCGTCGGCCCAGGCAAGAGCGGCGTGGGTTGGCTCGTTCGGATCGAGCATGCGCTGCCAGGTGCTTTGACTGACGGCATCCGCCAGTTCGGTGTTGTAGAAGCGCAGGTAGGCTTGCCACAGCGGCAACCAGGCCGCCTGATCAGCGGCGGTGACTTGGCGAATGTCGATCTGACTCATGGTGATTTCCTTAGCGCATCAATTGGGCGAGGGTCTGGTCGTTGACGTCGGGGCTGGCGGCCAGGCCTTCGCGTACGCCGGCGATGTCGGCGGCGCTGCGGTTCTGGCTGAGCTTGCGCTTGCCTTCCAGACGGTCGATGGGAATGGCGAAACCGACGATGGCCTTGAGCATGCCGTCGATGTAGTCGGCGGGAGCATCGGCCACGGACCACGGTTGGGCGCGGCCCGCTTCATGACGGTCGGTGAGGGTGCTGACGATGTCGAGCAGCCTCCCGCCATCGCTGAAGGTTTCGGCTCGGCCATAGGCGTGTACGGCGACGTAGTTCCAGGTGGGCACGACTTTGCCGTGTTCGGCCTTGCTCGGGTAGAAGCCGGGGCTGACGTAGGCGTCGGCACCGGCAAAAATCAACAGGGCTTCGGCGCCGTCGCGCAGGTCTTTCCACTGTGGGTTGGCTTTGGCCAGATGCCCGTACAACGTGCCGTTCGAGCCTTGTTCGCTGTGCAGCAGCACCGGCACATGACTGGCTTGCAGGCCGCTTTCACCGTGGGTCACCAATATGGCGAGACGGGTGGCGAGGATCAGTTCATGCAGTTGGGACAACTCGTCGATGGCAAAAGCACGTGGCGTGTACATGGAGATATTTTCCTTGGCGAATGTCTGCATCCTAGGCAGGCTATTGGTCTGTTGTAAGAGCCATTAACGACCAATTTCATAGGTCCATTGCCATGACGGATGCGCCGCTTTCCTTGTCGTTCAACCCGGCCGGTATCGAACTCGACCGTCGCCAGGGGCTGAGCCGCCAGCTCTATCAGGCTTTGCGCATTCGCGTCCTCGATGGACGATTGGCCAGCGGTACGCGCCTGCCGGCCAGTCGTGACCTGGCCGCGGCGCTGGCGATTTCCCGTAACAGCGTGGTGCGCGCCTATGATCAGCTGTACGCCGAAGGCTTCATCGAGGGGCGCGTCGGGGATGGCACGTATGTCGCGCAACTGCCTCAAGCAGCGTTGCCGGCAAAAAAACTATCCACAAAAGTATCCACAGGCTTTTCAACAGGGTTACCCACAGCCTTATCCACAAATTGGCTCGATTTACCTGTAGATCCATCCAGCAAAGTTATCCACAACGATCCATTGTCACGCGTCAAAAACAACCATTTACCCAGCCCGCCAAGCGGTCCGCCCCGGGCATTTCGGGTCGGTGTTCCGGCGTTCGATCTGTTTCCGTTCGAGGTTTGGGCCAAGCTGAATGCGGCTTTCTGGCGCAAACCGGATTTGCAGCAGCTGTGCTACGGCGATCCGGCTGGCGATGCGCGCTTGCGCGGGATGATCGCCGCCTATTTGCGCAGTTCACGAGGCATGCAGTGCACGGCTGAACAAATTGTGATCACCAGTGGCGCACAGCAGGGAATCAGCCTTTGTGCACAGTTGCTGGTCGAGCCGGGCGACGGGGTGGCGATTGAAAACCCGGGGTATCGGGCGGCCGGTCATGCGTTCGCCGTGGCGGGTGCCCGGTTGCATGGGGTGGCGGTGGACAGCGAGGGTATCGATTGCAGTGAGCTGGCGGGGCTCGCTGATTGTCGGCTGACTTACGTCACGCCCTCACATCAGTATCCCACTGGCGTGGTCATGAGTCTGGCGCGACGCCTGGAGCTGCTGGCCTGGGCCGAGCGCACCCAAGGCTGGATCGTTGAAGATGATTACGATGGCGAGTACCGCTACAGCGGTGCACCGCTGGCGCCTTTGGCTGCGCTGGATCGTCAGGGTCGGGTGCTCTATGTCGGCACGTTCGGCAAAGTGGCGTTTCCAGCGTTGCGCCTGGGTTACCTGGTGTTGCCGCCGGGGCTGGTGCAGGCGTTTGCCCAACGTCGCGCGGTGGATGTACGGCACTCCGAGGTCAGCACTCAGGCAGTGATGGCCGAGTTCATGGCAGCGGGGCACTTTCAGCGGCACATTCGTCGCATGCGGCGTGCGGCGTTGAGCCGGCGCAATACCCTGCTCAATGGTTGGCCGACGGATATTCCGGGTGTCTGTCCATTACCCACCGTTGCTGCCGGGTTGCACCTGACCGTGCCGGTCGACAGCGTGGCGCGTGAACGCGAGCTGATCGACCTGGCGAGCAGTGTCGACGTCGAGATCAACGGCTTGAGCAGCTATTGGCTGCCCGATTCCACGACGCCGATGGATCAACGATCGGGGTTGGTGCTGGGGTTTGCAGCGGTGCCCGAACAAGCCATCGAGGCAGCGCTGCAACGGTTGCGTGCGGTGTGGCGGGGCCGCTGAAGCGGGCGGGTTGTCAGTCCGCCCGCACGGGTATTAGCGCTTCGGTTCGAGATTCAGGAACAGCGCCGAATCGCTGATGCGCCGCAGCACATAGTCGATCGGCGCCAGGGTAGTCAGTGCCTGGCGACGTTCGGCAGTGAATGTCTGCAGATGATTGTCGGCGATTTTCAAATGTGCAGCAGTGAACTGCTCCGGCGGTGCGTCCAGCGAATCGTAGTGAAAGTGCGCCAGCCACAGCGGCTGATCTTTGTTGCCAATATCGAGAATCCGGTACTCCTGAAAATAATCCCGACGCTGTTTGGTCCTGATCCGACCTTGTTCGTTCCTGTCGATCCGGACCTGGCCGTTGTCCAGCAACCATTGCAAATAGGCTTGTCGGGGCTGGCGCTCCTTGAGCAGGCTGGCTCTGGTCGTCACACCCTGGGCGCGTAACCGGGTAGCGGCCTCATTGAGTTCCAGACTCAGTGTGGCCACTGGAAGCTGCGTCCCACTGCGCGCCATGACCTGATCGACATTGATCGCTACCTGTTCCAGCCGTCGGGCCTGTTGATCGAACAAGTCTTGCATGTCCGCAGGGATACGATTGGGTTTGAAGGCGTCCTTGCGCGTACGCGTAATGAAGCCTTCAACGTCTTCATTCAGTCTCAAAGCATTGGCAATCGTGTCGATGTCGTCCAGCGTTCGCACGGGGGCGGTGTGCGGCGCGACAGGGCGCATCTGGTCGAGAGCCGGTTCCTCGGAGGTCGACGCCTTGGCAGGCGCCGGATCACGGGGACGACTCTTGGTGACTTTACCTGTCGGGCGTGAAGGGCCGGCAACCGCAGGTTTCGGCGTTTCAGGCAGGGCGATGCTTGCGCTTTCGGGTAACAGCAGATCCAGTTGTTGGCGAGCCAATTGCTGAAACTCGCTGATCACGCCGCGCACCCGCTCAAGTTGGGCAGGTTCAACGTCATCCGGATACTCACCGAGAAGATCGTGCAGGCGCTGATGGGTGTCGGCATAGACATCGATCAGCCGGCTCAGGCGTTCAATGCGCAGTGCGACAGCTTCATTGCTGTTGGGATTTCTGATCATCGCGGCGTGGCGGTGGGTGGCGGTCGCCGCCTCAATGATCAACGTCCCGACTGCGTCTCGCGCAGGATTTACGTGCGTGATTTCGGCACCGCGCAGACACATTTCATGGGACATGCCGATTTCGTTGGATTTCAGGTCCCACTCATTGAACGCCGGGAGCAGTTCGCGCATACGTTGCGCGCTGGCCATGCCGGCACCCCCAAGGATTTCCAGCGGTATCAGTGATGTCTGGGACAGTTGCAGCCGAGCAATCATGTCCTGGCTCAACGCCAATACCTCTTTGACACCTTCTCTGTGCTTCTGCAACGCAACGTTTGAATCAATGACGGTATTGCCGCCGAGCTGCCGGGTAAGCGTTGCGTAGGTGTTGCGCTTGAGCAAGAACCATATGCTGAGATTTTTCTGCAACTGGGTGGTCATGGCTCGCAGATCATCGAAATAGCCTGCGCTCCCACCCTTGAGACGCCATTGCTGCAGATTTTTCAACGCCTGGTCGTACTCACCAACCAGCGTTTCCACCTGCGTGAGGTAACGCCGGTTCGCTTCTTCGAGTGCCGGCCCGGTGACGCCGACCATGGCTTCCAGGGCCTGCTTCAGCGCGGCCGCACCAGCCGCTTCCTGACGCTTGAAGGTTTCCAGAACCGTGGTCAGTTGTTTTAGCTGTTGCGCCTTTTCCTTGCGCTGCGCCTTGAGTTGGCTTTGCAGGCTCTGGCCACCTGCGCCGCCACGCAAGCGCAGCCGCGTGTCCACAAACCATTGGCCTTGTTTGTTGTGGGTCAACAGTGGGCCGGTTTTCGAGGGCGTATCCGGGTAAACGATCTGGACCTGTTGATCGTCGTTTTCCATCACCCGGAACCAGCGCTCGCCGACGCGAGCGTAGGTCTTGTCTGCGAGGCGATAAAGAGGCGCGGTATCGCGCAGGAGGGTCTCCAGGGTTGGGGCCTGCAGATCGAGTGCCGGTACTGTCAGGTTCTGCAGATACTCGGCCAGTGCATTGGCGGATCGATGGGGCACGGACCCGTTGGCCTCGAGCGAGGAGTAATGACTGGACGGCAGTTCACCGGTCAATGGTGTGGGCAGCAGTGTCACTGTGGGCGTTGCCGGTTTGACCGGAGCGCCGCTTGGCAGGGAGGGCACGCTAACGACTATGGGTGCAGCCTCGCGCCGGCCAGTCTTGCGCCGTACGGCGGCGTGGTGGGCGAGGAGGATGCCCAGGGTCAGCAGCAAATCCCCGACCGCGTTCCACTCAGTGAGCTTGTCGCCGTGCTGGTGGGCAGCCACTGCCTGCTCGACTTCATTGATGCTTTGCCAGACCCAGACCGCGGCGCCGGCCGGCCCACTGAGAAAATTCGCGGCGACGTTGAACAGTGCCCAGCCACTGTCGCGCAGCAATGCCCAGCGTCGCTCCGCATTGGATTGTGATTGGCGATCCGCGAGTTCGGCCATGGTCCTGGCATGGGTCTGGAACAGGGTGGCGAATACATCGCCGGTCAGTTCGGTTGATGACAATTCGACCGGCCCGGCCCAGTCCACGTCTGTCCAGGGTTCGGAGAGTAACTGTGCCCCCAGCCATGGGCTGGGTAGGCCGACGGGGAAGGTGTATTGGGCGTATTTGAAGCTGGTGCTCGAGTCAGGCAGCCACGCCAGCACCGAGTCCCTCAAATCGCCCGGTTGATGCAGGGCATACAGCAGGTTTTGCGCTGAGGGGAACTGCAGCAACGGCTGTTCGAGCAGTGGACGATAGAGCAGGCAAGGCCCGACGTCCGGGTGGCGCGGGGCGATGATGAACATGTTGTCCACGGTGTCGCCGTCAGTGTTGGCGGCGTGGACGAAGCACAAGGGGCGGATGACGATCGGTTGCGGGTGGCCGGGTGTCGGGTTGAGCCATTCGTTTACATAGCGGCAACCCAACTCATCCACGCCGCCGATGTGGCGGACCTTGCACTCCAGGGCAATCAGCGGCAGCAGCGCGCGCAACTGGCTGATGTAAAAGTGCTCTTGCAGGCGGGCCTGCACCGGATCATCGATCAGCTTGTCCTTGATCAGTCTGGGATACTTCTGGCCAATATCGACCTCGCTCGCGATCTTCGTCAGATACGTCACGTTCAGCCATTCGGGCACAGGTTGCGGCGGATTGAAGCGAATGGTTGCCTGATACGGCGCGGCGTTTTGCAGGGCGTACTCGCCCAGGGTTTCGGTGTGGATGTCGAGGGGGTTGGGCAGCGTCAATCCGCCGGATTCAAAACTGTTGGTGATCGTGATCTCAAGGTTATCGAGGGGCGGTCCGGCGGCAGATGTCTTGTCGGCAAATATCGCTTCGCGCATGCGCTGCTGGGCGAAGGCATCAATCGAAGGGATCTGGAAAAGGTCTTTGTTGGCCTGCTTGTACAGTTTGCCCAATGCGTTGACGGATCGACTGTACTGATCCAGATCAGCGGCCGACGCGTCGAGCAGCCAGGCGGGTATTGAGTTCTCCAGATCATTGCGGGTGTTTTTCTCTTGAACGGTGGTGTGTTCAGGGAGAGCGGACAGCCCGGTACTGTCATCCACATCAGCAGCGAGGCTTTCGCGGGTGATCGCTGCGATAGCGTCCAGTTGGGTGGTAATCAGGGCCCAGGCCATATGGTCGAAAAAATCACCCTCGGGCTCGAACAACTGCCACTGCAGGTTCCGACCGGCCACTTGTTCCTGGATGCGCGCCGGTAATGACGCCCCCAATGCCTCTAGTGAATCGAACGATTCATAGCCAGTTTCCACGGTGTACATCATCACCAGATCGCGTTGTTTATAGCGCCCTGTGAGTACGGCAGCGCCACCGAGGACCAGGTGTTGTTTTTTTCCTTTTTCATCGACGGTGTCGATATCAATCAGGCTGGCCCGGATATCCGCCATCGTCGGTGCATGTTTTTGCCGCTCGGGTTTGTCCGGGTGAAGTGAGACAGCCCGGGCCACATGGCACTGATCGTCATCCCAGCCGTCGACGCGTTGAACATCGAGGGTTTTGCGCAGCGCTTGCGACAGTTCTTGCCAGTGCGGTGCCTGGTGTCCGCTGCCGTTCCAGAAGGCGAGTTGACGTTCCCTGAAGGCAACGAAAAGCAAGGGGGTGTAGTCGTTGAGCAACCTGGCGATGGCCTCGATGTCGAGGTCCAGATGCACAACCGGTGTGGCCTGCGGGTTCAACGTCAGGAAGTGTTCACCCTCCAGGTAGTTGGCGTTGGCAGCGGTGTAGAACTGACGCACCAGCACCTGGGTCAGTGATTCGAACCGCGTAGGCATTGCCACGAGCGAACCGTCGAGCCATTGCCATTGAGGTGTGGCGAGCATCGTGTGTTCGGGGGCGATATCGCGCTCGGGATACAGCGCCTTGAGGCCCTGGCGCAGCATCTGCGTGGCGACTTCATCGACAGTCGGTCCCTGACTTGTCTGATGGATGACCAGGCTTTTTTTCAGCAGTACCGGTGGCTCGGTAGTCTCGGGGTGTTCAATCATCGTCATTTTCCTTTTTGACGGTTCAGGCTTGAGTGAAGAACAACTCGCGCGCCAGTTGCGGGCTGATTTCGCTGCGATAAATAGCGATCACTTGCGGGTTGGTCGAGGCCGAATGCAGGTCGAATGCACCTGCCAGCAGTCGTTGTTCACGCAGTTTCAAATGGGCGGCGGTGAATGCATCGGCCGGCGCATCCAGGCTGGTGTAGTGGAAGTGGGCATACCACAGTGTTTTCTGGGTACGGCGCTCGCGAAGTTCATACTCTTGCAGGTAATCCTTGCGCGGGCCCTTCAGGCGTCGTCGCTTGGCATTGCTCACAATGTCGATTTCGTCCTTGCTCAACAGCCATTGGACGCGGGCCGCAGTTGGAGGTTGGGCTTTGGTCATTTCGATGCGTATCCGGTTACCTTCGGCGTACAGTCGCTCGCGTGCCTCGTTCAGTTCCTTGGTCAAGGTTGACGCGGTACCCGACGGGCCGTCGGTTGTGTTCGAGCGCAATACGGCTTGTTCCAGGGATCGGGCCGCTTGGCCAAGTTGATCGGCTTTGTGCTGGAACAACTTTTCGATTTCCACCGGGATACGGCCTGGCTTTTTCGCGTTTGCTTCGGTTTGCCGGATGAAGTTTTCCAGGTCATCGAGCATGGTCCGGCCGTGGGTGATTTGTTCGGTGAGTACCGGTGGTGGAGCTTGCAGTCGGCGACGCCTGGCCGGTACCCGTTCAAGCCAGACACCGGGTGTTTTTTCGTGAAAGGTGGCGATGACCTTGCCGGTCATGGGTGCGCGCACTTCCAGCAGCACGGGCTCTCCTGGCGCTGAAGGACGAACTTCGCCAACGACCGTGCCATTGAATCGCGTCTTGACTACCCGTTTGCGCGACGCTGGCGTTGGCCTCGAAGGCCCGGGGCGAGGCTCTTGGGGCAGTTGCTCGCGCAGCAACTGAGCAAGGTAGGCCTCGGTATCCTGCTGGAACTCGCCGACTCGCGAGCGCAGATGCTTGAACGGTTGCTCCAGCACCGCGTCGTTGTGGTTGACCGTGAAGTCTTCGAAGGACTGATCGATCGTGGCAAATTGTTCGAGCATGCCATTGAGCGCGTCGATACGTTCCTTTGCGATCCACGTGCTGCCTTCCAGCATCAGCTCCTGGGAGGTCTGGATTACCAGGTTGGTTGTATCGAGCAGGCGTGTCAGTTCGTTTCGGGCTTCGGTCAGCGGCAGACTGTCACCTTCCTTGAGGCAGACCTCGCGGGCCAGTGAGATCTGCAGTGCCTTGAGATCGTTGAGGGTAAAGGCAGGCAGTCTTGCCTTGTAGGTGCTGGTCATTTCGGCAGCACCTCTACCCAGTCGGCTCAGCAACTGGAAACGCGATTGTGCAAACTCGATTTTGCCGATTACGCCCTCGGTCAGGTCGACCATTTTTTGATAAGTCGCACGGTCACCGGCCGCACCAGCCGTTTCTTCAGCCTCAAGCAGGGTCAAGGTCTCTTGTAGGGTTTGTCTGAAAGCCGGATTTTTTTCATCGAGCCATACCTGGTTGAAAAACAGCTGAGTGCCCAGCATATCGGCCATTTCGCTGCGGTAATTGGAAACCGTGTCGAGCAGGTTCAACGAATTCAGCTGCTCGATTGGGGCGGCATAGTCGCTGGTGCGCTGGTCGAGTTTTTCGAGAAATGTCTGCTGTAGCCCAGCCTTCGTCTTGTCTGTGGCCGTTTTCAACTGGTTGAAAGCGTCCGTCAGCTCTTTGCCTGCGCTTTCGCTTTGGTCGTTGAAGTCCTTCAACTGCTTCTTGAGCTCGGTGATGCGCTGACGGTTTTGCTTTTTCAGCGCCATGCGCCGACTCGACAAACCACCGCCACGCAAGCGCAAGCGAGTATCGACAAACCACTCGCCGCGCTTATTGCGGATCAGTGAGGGGCCTTTAACGGGGGGGTGAGGTGTTGAATCGATGATCGACACTTCACCGGTTTCCTCGACGGACACTTCAAACCAACGCTCACCGACTTTCGTGTAGGAGCGGTTCTCAAGGCGATAGAGGTATTGATGGGGGCCACCCTCTTTACTGGGGGGAATGAGATTTTCGGGTTGGGTGATCTTGAAGCGATCCAGGGTTTTGGTGAGGCTCAGGGCGGCATCCGTCACCACTGAAAGGTGATGCTCAGCGGAAAGAGGTTCGCCGACGACATCGGGCAATTGGACAAAGGTTACAGGGGGCGCAGCCGGTTTTTTCTCGGGCTCGATCGCGACCGTTGACGTGGGTTTTTCCTCGATTGTGCGGGCGGTCGGATGGCGTGTGGCTGCGTGATGGGCGAGCACCATGGCCAGGGTCAGCAGCAGGTCGGTCATCGCTGTTTTCTGTTGCTGACGGTCGCCGCTTTCACTGGCGTCCACGGTTTGTTGCAGGTCATCCAGTACTTGCCAGATCCAGGCGGAAGTGCCGACGGTGCGACCGAGAAAGGGCAGCGCTGCGTTGAGGATCATCCAGGCGGCATGCTTGAACGTCGCCCAGCGATTTTGTGCATTGGACACCGATTGCCGTTGCGCCAGTTCGACCAGTGCATTGACGTTGGTCTTGTACAAAGTGGCCATGGCTTCGGTGGCCATGGTTGCGGAGCCGAGTAAAACCGGCCCGATCATTTGCGCAGAAGTCAGCGGGTCGGCCAGCAGTTGCGGGAGGGACCAGACCGAAGGCAGGTCGCCGGTGAACACATAGTTGGCGTAATTGGCGCGCTCTGTGTCCGGCAGCCAGGCGAGCACGGACTCGCGCAATGCCGCCGATTGCTTGATGGCGTAAATCAGGTTGGCCGGTGTCGGGTATTGGCTCAAGGGGCGGTCGAGCATTGGCCGGTAGAGCAGGCAAGGCCCCTTGTCCATTTGTTTGGGGCCAATCACGAACATGTTGGTTACTTCGTCCGTAGACGCAATGAGGCGCCGAGCGGGAGTAAAGCCCAACGGGCGAATGACAATCTCCTGCCCATCCACCCAG
Source organism: Pseudomonas sp. A-R-19 (assembly GCF_019956575.1). Classification (NCBI taxonomy): domain Bacteria; kingdom Pseudomonadati; phylum Pseudomonadota; class Gammaproteobacteria; order Pseudomonadales; family Pseudomonadaceae; genus Pseudomonas; species Pseudomonas sp. A-R-19. The sequence goes on along the minus strand of NZ_JAHBDR010000080.1, from coordinate 4,295 downwards.
CGATTGGCATCGAGCAACTGGACGACGGCAGCGACATAGCGGTAACCCAACCCGTCGACCCCGCCCTGTTGACGAATCTTTTGTTGCAAGGCCAGCAGCGGCAGCTCAACCCGCAACTGACGGGTGAACAGGTTCTGCCGGCGCAGGCTTTCAACAGGGTCGTCGAGCAGTTTGCTTTTGATCAGCGTGGGGTAGGTCTGACCGATATTGACACTGACAATCAATGCCTCCAGGTAATCTACCGTCATCCAGTCCGGCAGCGCTGTGGCCTTGGTGCTGCGCACGGACTTGTTGCCCAGCGGCAGGGCAATCAGGTTTTGCAGCGCCAGATCGACCAGGCTCAGGGTGGTGCGCTCGGCCCCGACCGGGGGCAAGAAGCTGCCCCAGACCACGACACTGTCGATGACGATCTCGATGTCCGCCAGATCCAGTTTGTCGGCGTCGGCATGCTCTTTGAGCATGGCATCGCGCAGCTGATCCAGGGCGAACTCGCGGATAGGCTTGATCCCGTCCTGGAAGGACTGTCCGGCGTTCTGATCCTGAACTGTCGCCAGATCCATCAGGTGGCGGCTGTAAGCGGTGAGGTCACTGGGTGAGGCACTGCTCATCCAGTCCGGCAGCGCTTGTTCGACTTGATTGAATCTTGAAGAAGACTGCTTGTTCGTCGGATCGAGTTCGTTGGTTGTGCGACTGATGTGGGGCGCCAGGTCGGGGTTTGGCGCCGAGCTATCGTTCGCCAGGGCGGCAATCGAGTCCGCTTGCAGGGCAATCAGGTTGCACGCCAGATGGTCGAAATAATTGCCTTCGGGCTCGATCAGCCGCCATTGCAGCGTGTTGTCGGGGAGCTGTCCATCGGTGTACGTCAGCAACGATTCGCCCAGTTGCTGGAACGAGTCGTATGTCTGGAAACCACGGGTGATGCTATGGCTGATGATCAGGTTGCGGGTGCCTTGGGTGCCGATCAGCACGGCCATGTCGAGTATGTTGAGGTGGGTCGAGACACCCTTGCTCACGTAGTCGAGGTCGATCAGGCAGGCGCGTGAATGATATCGGTCGTGAGCCTTGCGCGTGCTTTTGTCCGGATACGCAAACAGGTTGCGGGCCATGGCGTAACGGTCATTGTCCCAGTTCGAACTGGTTTCGATGTTCCACAGTTCGCGCAGTGATTTGGACAACCCCTGCCAGCGCGGTGTGGAGGCATGAGTGAACTGGTTCCAGTAGTCGACCTGTTGCTCTTGGAACGCGATAAACAGCAACGGCGCCAGTTCATTGAGCAAGCGTGCGATGGCGTCGATGCGCACGGGCAGTTGCGCCGGTGTCTGCTCCCAGGGTTGCAATGTGAGGTAGTGCTCGCCATCGAGATAGACCACGGGAGTGGCCGCTACGCCGTGGCGTACCAGTGCATCGGTCAGTGATTCAAAGTGGCGCGGCCCGGGCACTATGCGCTGGTTGTGAAGAGTCCAGGCAGGTGTCACCACCATCGCCAGGCGCGGGTCGATGTGCAGGTTTGGGTACAGCGCTTTCAATGCGGGTTGCAGTGCATGTGTAGCGACTTCCCGGATCGAGGGCCCGGCCACCAATTGGGTGAGCAGGGCGTCTTGATCGTCGGAGAGGCCGGAGGCAGAAGCGGGGCTGGAAGTATCTGGCATGGTCACATCCTGTGTGGGCGAAGCCGGCACCGTTGAACGTTCGGTGCGCGAACCACTGCAAGGTAGTGACGGGGAGGTCGGCATTGGCGGTAAATAAATATTGCGGGCAAAAAAAGACCTGCGTAAACGCAGGTCCTGGTGACGACGGGAGCGGGGCGGGTGTCAGGTACCGGACTTGATTTTGGTCCAGGCCCGGGTCCGCGCACGCTCGGCATCGCGCGGCAGCGGTTGCAGGGTGTAGAGCGTGCTCATCGCCGTGTCGGTCGGGTACAGGTTGGGGTTGTTGCGGATCGCCGGGTCGACCAGTTCCGTGGCGTCCTTGTTCGGGTTCGGGTAACCGACGAAGTCGCTGACCGGCGCAATCACCTGCGGTTGCAGCAGATAGTTGATGAAGGTGTAGGCGTCTTCGGTGTTTTTCGCACCCTTCGGAATCGCCAGCATGTCGAACCAGATCGGCGCGCCTTCTTTCGGCAAACGCATGTCGACGATCACACCGTTCTTGGCTTCCTTGGCGCGGTTGGCGGCTTGCGAGAAGCTGCCGGAATAACCGACCGCGACGCAGATGTCACCGTTGGCGATGTCGGCCATGTACTTCGACGAATGGAAATAGGTCACGTACGGGCGGATCTTCATCAACAACGCTTCAGCCTTGTCGTAGTCCGCAGGCTTCTTGCTGTTGGGGTCCAGGCCGAGGTGTTGCAGGGCCAGCGGCAGGATCTCCGACGGCGAGTCGAGCAGGGCGACGCCGCACTGCTTGAGCTTGCTGATGTTCTCTTCCTTGAAGATCAAGTCCCAACTGTCTACCGGCGCATCGGCACCCAGGGCAGCCTTGACCTTGTCCGGGTTGAAGCCGATCAGGATGGTGCCGTACATGTAGGGCACGGCGAATTTGTTGCCCGGGTCGTTGGCCTCGATCAGCTTCATCAGCTTGGGGTCGAGGTGATTCCAGTTCGGCAACTTGCTGCGATCCAGGGGCTGGAACACCCCGGCTTCGATCTGCTTGGCGAGGAACACGTTGGACGGCACCACGACGTCGTAGCCGGAGTTGCCGGTCAGCAGCTTGGCTTCAAGGGCTTCGTTGGTGTCGAAGATGTCGTAGACCAGTTTGGTCTGGGTGTTCTGCGCCTTGAAGTCTTCCAGGGCTTTGGGGGTGATGTAGTCGAACCAGTTGTAGACGCGCAACGTGCGTTCTTCGGCGTGCACGGCACTGCTGAGCACCGTGGCGCACAGCGCAGGCACGACTAAACGCTTAAGACTTTTCATGTTTCTACTTCCTCGTTAAGCGCTTTCGAAACCTTCGAGAACGTTCACGGCATTGATGCCGATTTCTTCGACTGCGTAGCCGCCTTCCATGACGAACAGTGTCGGCTTGCCAAGACCGGCGATGCGCTTGCCCATGGCCAGGTAATCAGGGCTGTCGAGTTTGAATTGCGAGATCGGATCGTCCTTGAAGGTGTCGACGCCCAGGGACACGACGACGATGTCGGCGCCGTAGCTTTCGATCTCTTTGCAGGCCTGTTCCAGCGCTGCACTCCAAGTCTCCCAGCCTGAACCTGCGGCCAAAGGATAGTTGAAATTGAAGCCTTCACCGGCGCCGTCGCCCAGCTCATCTTCGTAGCCGAGGAAGAACGGGAACTCGGCTTCGGGATGACCGTGGATCGAGGTGAACAGCACGTCGCTGCGCTCGTAGAAAATCGATTGGGTGCCGTTGCCGTGGTGGTAGTCGACGTCGAGGATCGCGACCTTCTTGTGACCCTGATCGAGGAAGGCCTGGGCAGCGATGGCGGCGTTGTTGAGGTAGCAATAACCGCCCATCAAGTCGCTGGCGGCGTGGTGTCCCGGTGGCCGGCACAGGGCGAAGGCACTGCGAGCGCCGCGCTGGATTTCAGCTTGGGCGGTCAACGCAACTTGTGCTGCGCTGTACGCCGCTTGCCAGGTGCCGGCGGTGATCGGCGCGCCGCCGTCGAAACTGTAATAGCCGAGCTGGCCATGCAGGCTGGTGGGTTTGATGCGGCGCAGGGTGCGGGCCGGCCAAGTGTAGGGTAGCAAATCACCATCGGTGTTGAACTCGGTCCAACGGGCCCAGGCGCCTTTGAAGAAGTCAAGATAGTCGCGGCTGTGGATACGCTCGATTGGCCCGAGGCCGAAATCCTTCGGCGCTTCGACGGGACCGAGGTTCTGTTTTTGCACCCGTGAAAGCACGTGGTCGGCACGCGAAGGCATTTCGAAGCAGGGCTTGAGTTGCCCGTCTATCAATTCGCAACGGCCGTGGTGCAGGTGGTGATCGTCAGAGTAGATCGTCAGCATTTGTTGTTCTCCGCAGGGCTGATTCGGTTGCCTCCAGTGTTGCGGTGCACGGCGAATCGGAGAACGGCAGGAAAGGCCAAAAGGGGATCGATATGGCCAAAACATCTGACCGAAATTCGCCCCTTGTTAACGCTGAACAGCCCCTTGTAGGAGCCGGCTTGCTGGCGAAAGCGGTATTTCGACCGAAACAGGTGCATCGGATGTACCGGCCTCATCGCTGGCAAGCCAGCTCCTATGTATGGACTCGCCCCCACTGTCTACCCGCTTTTGAAAAACCGCTGCCCCGTTGCATCTATGTATTAGGCCTATTCGTGGAAGCCGTCTTCGGCTTCTGGCCAA
>NZ_JAHBDR010000079.1:0-42256 GCF_019956575.1 Pseudomonas sp. A-R-19 | reverse complement strand
TTGGCCAGAAGCCGAAGACGGCTTCCACGAATAGGCCTAATACATAGATGCAACGGGGCAGCGGTTTTTCAAAAGCGGGTAGACAGTGGGGGCGAGTCCATACATAGGAGCTGGCTTGCCAGCGATGACGGAGAGTCAGGCGACATTGTTGTTGAATGTGCCGCCCCCTTCGCGAGCAAGCCCGCTCCCACAGGGGTTACGGCATGTTGATATCTCGCATTAGCAGGCCAAAACCTAAATCCACCGCATCCGGTATCGGCAAATACACCGTATGCCCATCCCCCGGTGCAACCTCGATCGCTTCACCCTTGGCGTTTTGCAACTGATGCAGGTCGAAGTGGAAGTTGCCCTTGGGCGTCATCAGTTCCATGTGGTCGCCCAGGCCGAAGCGGTTTTTCACCTTGACCTCGGCCAGGCGATCCCGGCGCTGGCCGCTCAGTTCACCGACAAACTGTTGCCGCTCCGACACCGAGCTGCCGTTCTGGTAGTTCTGGTATTCGTCATGCACATGCCGGCGCAGAAAACCTTCGGTGTAGCCGCGCTGGGCGAGGGATTCCAGGTCGGTCATCAGGCCGCGGTCGAAGGCCCGGCCCGCCACCGCGTCGTCGATGGCGCGGCGATACACCTGGGTGGTTCGCGCGCAATAAAAGTGCGATTTGGTCCGGCCTTCGATTTTCAGCGAGTGCACGCCCATGTGCGTCAGGCGCTCGACGTGCTGCACGGCGCGCAGGTCCTTGGCGTTCATGATGTAAGTGCCGTGTTCGTCTTCGAAGGCCGGCATCTGTTCGTCGGGACGATTGGCTTCCTGCAACAGGAACACCTGATCGGTGGGCGCACCAATGCCCAGGGTCGGCTCGGGGTCGAATGACTGGACGATTTCGCCGAGCTGGTTTTCCATGGCCGGTTGCGCCGAATATTTCCAGCGGCAAGCGTTGGTGCAACTGCCCTGATTGGCATCGCGCCGGTTCATGTAGCCCGACAGCAGGCAGCGCCCGGAGTAGGCCATGCACAACGCGCCATGCACGAACACTTCCAGTTCCATGGCGGGCACCTGCTCGCGAATCTCGGCAATCTCTTCCAGCGACAACTCCCGCGACAGGATGATCCGGCTCAGGCCTTGTTGCTGCCAGAATTCGACACTCGCCCAGTTCACCGTATTGGCCTGTACCGAAAGATGGATCGGCATCTGCGGGTAGTGCCGGCGCACCAGCATGATCAGGCCGGGGTCGGACATGATCAGCGCATCCGGGGCCATGGCGATCACCGGTTCAAGGTCCTTGAGGAAGGTCTTGAGCTTGGCGTTGTGCGGCGCGATGTTCACCACCACGTAAAAGCGCTTGCCCCGGGCCTGGGCTTCGCGAATGCCGAGGGCCAGGTTGGCATGGTCGAATTCGTTGTTGCGCACCCGCAGGCTGTAGCGCGGCTGGCCGGCGTACACGGCATCGGCGCCGTAGGCGAAGGCATAACGCATGTTTTTCAGGGTGCCGGCGGGGGCGAGCAGTTCTGGCACGGAGAGGGTCATGGCGGTGTCGGTCGCAAAAGCCGCACAGGGTAAATCGTCGGTGGCGAGGGTTTATTGACCTGGATCCATGTTTGTTCAACAAAGCCATGGCACTCGCGCGAGCCGTAGCGGACTAAACATCAGGGCGGAAGTTTTTCGCCCTCGCTGGCACGGACCGGACATGAAAGAAACGACCCTGCAAGACAGATCGCTGACGGTTTTGCTGGTGCTGGTGAGCGCCGCCTTCATCTGGATCCTGCTGCCGTTTTACGGCGCGGTGTTCTGGGCGGTGATCCTCGGCATCCTCTTTGCGCCGCTGCAAACCCGGTTGCAACTGAAGTTTGGCTGGCAACGCAACCTCACGTCGCTGTGCACATTGAGCATTTGCCTGGTGATTGCGATTCTGCCGGTGATCATCATCAGCGCCTTGCTGGTTCAGGAGGGTGTGACGCTCTACAAAAGCATCGAGAGCGGCGAGCTCGACATTGCCGGGTACGTGTCGCAGTTCAAGCACAGCCTGCCGCCGTATTTCCAGCACCTGCTGGATCGCTTCGGCATGGGCGAGTTGAATGGGCTACGGGAGAAAATCGTCAAAAGCGCGATGACCGGCGGTCAGGACCTGGCCGCTCAGGCGTTCATTTTTGGCCAGGGCACCTTCGAGTTCGTCGTCAGTTTTTTCATCATGCTGTACCTGCTGTTCTTCTTCCTGCGCGACGGTTCGGAACTGGCGCGCAAGGTGCGCACAGCGGTGCCGTTGCAGGAACAGCAGAAACGCCGTTTGCAGCTCAAGTTCAATCGTGTGGTGCGGGCTACGGTGAAAGGCAACCTGTTGGTGGCCATTACGCAAGGCGCGCTGGGCGGTCTGATGTTCTGGTTTCTGGACATCCACAGCGTATTGCTCTGGGCGGTGTTGATGGCGTTTCTGTCGCTGCTGCCGGCGGTGGGGGCGGGAATAGTCTGGGTGCCGGTGGCGGCGTTTTTCCTGCTGACCGGGGCGATCTGGCAGGGCGTGGTGCTGGGATTGTTCGGCGTGTTCGTGATCGGGCTGGTGGACAACCTGCTCAGGCCATTGCTGGTGGGCAAGGACACCAGGATGCCGGATTACATGATCCTGGTCTCGACCCTCGGCGGCCTGGCGATTTTCGGGCTGAACGGTTTTGTCATCGGGCCGTTGATCGCGGCCCTGTTCATGTCGAGCTGGGCCATTTTCATTGAAACCAAACCGCGGGTGCAGCTGCCTTAGGCGCTCAGTCGGCCAGGCTGGCCGGTGCCGAGGCGTTGCGACAGTTCCTGGGCGGCGGGCAGCGAGGTGAGCGGACCGCTGATCTGCACACCGTCCTGCACCAGGTACCAGCAAGCAAGCATGCCCAACTCCCTGAGCTGTGCAGGGACGGCGCTGCCGATAACGGACATGATCTGAACCTTGGACATGACAAGTACCTCCATCAATCTGTGGAGCTACTTTAAGGTCCGGGTGCCGTGAGGGGTAATTAACGCTCTCAATAGTGGTCATTGATGCCAGCGGGGGCAAACGACCGTTGGTCGGTCAGCTGACCACCTGATCGAGCATATGAACCACTTCCTGCTCGTTGAGCAGGCCCTTGCGCACCAGGCTTTGCGTCAGCAGCGAGAGAAACTTGGCGCTGCGATGACCTTCCAGGTGCTTGAGTTCGGTCAGTGCGTTGTAGACCTTGCTGGAGGTGCACAGACCGACGATGCGGTGCGGGTTTTGCGTTGGCATGTGGTCGTCCTTGTTGTTATCAACCTGTTTTCGACGGACAGCAGCGAGCTTGCGCAACTGTCATGACAAAAATATGACCGTTTAATGCCGCACGGCAGAAAACCGGTCGAGTCCATCTTGCCAATTTTCGCCACGCGCACTGTCCCGATAGCGACCTTGGCGAGATTTATCCAGACCTATACCGACAGACGGCATAAAAAAACATTCTTCAGGCAAACCCTGTAGGAGCCGGCTTGCTGGCGAGGGACTCAAACACACCGCGTTTATCTGGATCACACGCGTTATCGTTAACGACCATCGCCAGCAAGCCGGCTCCTACAGGAGATTGCGTGGCCTTTGAACCAATGAAAGCCCGAAAAAAAGCCCCGCTGTATCAGCGGGGCTATATGAGTTCTTACCAGCGGCCGTAGTGAGGGCCGTAGTAGCCGCGCGGCGGACCGTAGTAGCCACGGGGTGGTCCGTAGTACACCGGCGCCGGGCGGTAGTAGATCGGTTGTTGCACGTAGACCGGGGCCGGCTGGTAGTAGACCGGCGGCGGTGGTGCGTAATAGACCGGAGGCGGTGCTGCGTAGACCGGTTGCGGCGCGACATAGACCGGGCGGTTGGCGTTGATCAGAGCCGAGCCAACAATGGCAGTACCGACGATTGCGCCAAACACCGCTGGGCCCTGCCAGTAATTACCACCACCATGGGCTTGCGCCTGTCCTGCGATAGCGAGGGCGCCGATCAGCAAGGCTACTGTGGGGATTTTACGGATCATGATAGTTCCTCGGTTCTTCAACCCGGCGCCTGTGTCTGCGATAGACCCAGGGATTGTCGCGGGGATACTTCTAAGACAGCGTTTTTTTGAAAATCGGCACGGCCGTTGGGTAAATTTTGTGTAAGGTCTGTACCGACTTTCTTACCGACCTGTGTAAGCCCATGTAATCAGGCTTATATGATCGATCAGAACCCGATGGAGGGCTAATCCCGTCCATCCGAAAAGTGCATTTGAAGGAGCTTTCCCATGCAGATGAACCCCAACAAAGACACCCAGCTGTGCATGTCCCTCTCAGGGCGTCCCGGGAACTTTGGTCTGCGTTTTCACAATCATCTGTATGAACAATTGGGCCTGAATTTTTACTACAAGGCCTTTGCCAGCCAGGACCTGACGGGCGCAGTTGCCGGCATTCGCGCCCTGCGGATTCGTGGCTGTGGCGTGTCGATGCCGTTCAAGGAAGCCTGCATTGCCCTGGTGGATGAACTCGACGCCTCTGCCGCCGCCATTCAATCGATCAACACCATCGTCAACACCGAGGGTCATCTCAAGGCCTACAACACCGATTACATCGCCGTTGCCCAGTTGTTGGAAAAACACCAGGTGCCCAGGGACTCGACCTTTGCCCTGCGCGGCAGCGGCGGCATGGCCAAGGCCGTGGCGAGCGCCTTGCGCGATGGCGGCTACGAAAACGGCCTGATCGTGGCCCGTAATGAGCGCGCCGGGCAGGCGCTGGCGCAGTCATTGGGGTATGAGTGGCAGCTGGAGCTGGGGAGTCGTCGCCCGCAGATGCTGGTCAACGTCACGCCGATCGGCATGACGGGAGGGCCGGAGGCAGAGCAACTGGCCTTTGCGCCTGACGTGATCGAAAAAGCGCAAACTGTGTTCGATGTGGTGGCGATTCCCTCGGAAACACCATTGATCGTGCGTGCTCGTGCCGAAGGCAAACGGGTCATCACCGGGCTGGAAGTGATCGCGATCCAGGCGCTGGAGCAATTTGTGCTCTATACCGGAGTGCGGCCGACGGATGAGCAATTCCACAAGGCCGTGGCATTTGCCCGCAGCTAGGAGGTGGCCATGCATCCCCCCATTCTCAATTTGAACTCGGTCGAGCTTGAACCGCTGCCCGAAGCGTTTGCGCCGACCGGTGAAACCGCCGGTCGCTATCAGCAGCGCCTGGCCCGTGTCGGTCAGCAACTGGGGGCGCAAAAGCTGGGTTATCGCCTGTATGTGCTGGAGCCGGGCATGCGTGGCAGCCCGTTTCACAGCCATCGGGTCAATGAGGAAATGTTCTACGTCGTGGCCGGGGAAGGGGAGGTTCGCCTGGGGGCCGAACGCTTTCCAATCCGCGCCGGTGATGTGATCGCCTGTCCACCGGGCGGGCCTGAAAAGGCCCATCAGATCATCAATACCAGCAACGGCGAGTTGCGCTACCTGGCCGTCAGCACCCAGAAATCGCCGGAGATCTGTGAGTACCCGGACTCCGGCAAATATGCCGTGATGGATGACTTCAAGGTCGATGCCGAGGGTAATGCGTCAGGCTTTGTTGCGGTGGCCCGGCAGGCCGATGGGGTGGATTACTGGGACGGCGAGTAGCGGTACAGGATGGCGGTTACTTTGTGGCGAGGGGGCTTGCCCCCGTTGGACTGCGCAGCAGTCCCATTTTTTGGGGCCGCTTCGCGACCCAACGGGGGCAAGCCCCCTCGCCACATAAGCTCGCGCCTACAGGTTTTGTGCCAGGCAAACATCCAGGCTATTCCAGCCGGGCCAGCCTTTCTTCCAGCGCCGCAATCCGTGCTTCCAGCTCTTCGATGCGTTCAACCGAAACCCCACTGCTACCGCGTTCGGACGGGTTTTGCCGCGCGGCCATGATCGCTTCGATATCCGCCGGGTCGCCCAAGGCGTGGCTATAGCGGTCTTCGCGCTGGCCGGCCTGACGTGGAATCAGCACGGCCAAGCCCCGGGCAATCAGGCGTTCGAGTTGATGCACGACCTGTTCGGCGTCTTCGAACTCATGCATGCGGCCGCTGCGGGTCAGCAGTTCATTGACGGTCTGCGGGCCGCGCAAAAACATCAGCCCGGTCAGGATCACCTGCGCCGGCACCAGTTCCAGGGCCTTGTCGACCTTGTGTTCCCAGCGGTCGGCGCGGCTGCCCATCACCAGCCTGGTGAAGCCGCGTCCTTCGAGCGCGCGCAGGCTCTGGCCGACCTGGCCCGGCGTCAGGTTCATCACAGGTTCGCGGCTGGTTTTCTGGTTGCAGGCAATCACCAGGGCATTGAGGGTCAGGGGATAGGTTTCCGGGCTGGTGGCCTTTTTCTCGATCAACGAACCCAGAATGCGGATTTCCGTACTGTTGAGCCGCGGCTCGTCGAAGGTCGTCTCTTGTTCAGTGCTCATGGTTGTGCGTCCTTACCCGGTTCATGATTTTCTCTCGCGTGGATGCACTTTAGATTGGCAGGCGCCAATGGCAACCGAATTCGTTGCTCCACCGCGCGAAAGGACAAAAAGCGCATGAAATGTTAACGCCATTTTTACAATTGGCCGGGCACCGTATGCGTGCCGCGCGAGCGCGGCTGTATTGACTGAATTTCGTTGGCACCAGCGCCCTGAAAAGCTGAACCCTGCATCGAGTCGGCCGGTGTACTACACCTTCATTCGCCTCTGATAAAAGAAATCCAATAAAGGCGAGAGACTCCATGAACCAAGACATTTTTGTATCCGTACTGATTCCCGCCAAGAACGAAGCGAACAACCTCAAGCCATTGCTTGAAGAAATAAGTGTGGCGCTGGCCGCTGAGTCGTACGAAATCATCGTGGTCGACGATGGCAGCACCGACGCGACCCTGCATGAACTGCGGCAGATTCGCCAAAACGGCTTGAACACCCTGCGCATCCTCCATCACGAACGTTCGCTGGGTCAGAGCACTTCGCTGTACCACGCCGCCCGTGAAGCCCGTGGGCAGTGGCTGGCGACCCTCGATGGCGACGGCCAGAACGACCCGGCGGACATTCCCGGCATGCTCGCGCTGGTGCGCGGCGAACCGGGCAAGGTCGATGTGCAACTGGTCGCCGGGCACCGGGTCAATCGCCGCGACACCGCGAGCAAACGCTACGCCTCGCGGTTCGCCAACAACCTGCGCCAGCGCCTGCTCAAGGACGCCACCCCGGACACCGGTTGCGGCCTGAAGCTGATCGAGCGCGCGGCGTTCTTGCGCCTGCCGTACTTCGACCACATGCATCGCTACATTCCGGCGCTGATCCAGCGCCATAACGGGCGCATGATCGTCCACCCGGTCAACCACCGGCCACGCACGGCCGGGGTGTCGAAGTACGGCAACCTCGACCGCGCGCTGGTCGGCATTCTCGATTTGTTCGGTGTCTGGTGGCTGATCAAGCGCACGCGCCTGAACACCATTGCCCAGGAGATCGAAGGATGAATCTCTCCCGCGAAGCCTTGTGGCTGATCGTCGGTTTTGTCGGCCAGATCGCCTTTACCGGGCGTTTCGTCTTGCAGTGGCTGTACAGCGAGTACAAGAAACGCAGCGTAATCCCGGTGAGCTTCTGGTACCTGAGCATCGTCGGCAGCACCTTGCTGCTGGCCTACGCCATTTACCGCGAAGATCCTGTGTTCATCGCCGGGCAGGCCTTTGGCTCCCTGGTCTATTTTCGCAACCTGCAGTTGATCGCCAAAAGCAAAAGCCTGAAGGAGTAGGTCATGCGCGGATCGTTATCGACCCGAAATATTACGTTGCTCGTGGTTATCGCGGTTGCGTTGCTGTTTTTCTGGGGGCTGGGCAGCGTGCCATTCCTCAGTGTCAACGAGGCCCGCCGCGCCGTGACCGTGCGCGAAATGCGCGAGGCAGGGAGTTGGCTGCTGCCTTATATGAACGGCGACTTGTACTTGTCCAAGCCGCCGTTTTTCTATTGGGCCGGCCTGGTTTCGACCGCGGTGCTGGGCAGCTTGTCCGAGTGGAGCGTGCGCCTGCCTTCGGCGCTGGCTGCCGCCTTGTGCTGCGTTGGCACCTATCTGTACGGCGTTCGGCAGGCGGGGCGGCAGGTCGGTTTGTTCGCCGTGGTGTTCCTGGCCGCAAACGGTGCCTTCAGCCTGTTCGCACGGCGCTCGGAAATCGAGATGCTGTTGACCCTGCTGTGCTTCGGCGCACTGCTGGCGGCCTGGCAGTTCATTTTCCTGCAAGGCCGGGCTTTGTGGAGTCGGCTGAGCTACGTGCTGCTTGGGTGCGCGTTGCTGACCAAAGGACCTGTTTGCCTGTTGTGGGTGACGGCACCGATCCTGGCCTATGCCCTGATCTACCGCGACGCCCGGGCCAAGGCTTACCTGTGCGACGGTTGGGGCTGGCTGATCGCCGTAGTGCTGGGCAGTTCCTGGTACGTGGCGGTGTCGATGAGTCAGGGCTGGGGCATCTGGGCCTCGATCATCAGCGAAGACATCGTGAAGAAGATCGACGGGCAGGGCGCCGAGGCCTGGTACGCCTACCTGCTGTACCTGGCCGGTGATTTCTTCCCGTTCTGGCTGATCGTGTTTGTGCAGCCACGCAAGTTCTGGGCAATGATCCGCTCGCGCCGCGAGGCCGGCATGTTGCTGTGCTGCAGCCTGTTGCCGCTGCTGGTGTTTTCCCTGTTCACTGAAAAGCATGGCAAGTACCTGTTGCCGGTTTATCCGTCCTTGGCGTTACTGCTGGCGATGCACTGGTCGGCGCTGCTCGATGATCTGAAGGGGCGCTGGCGCACGGTCCTGGCCGTTGTGCCCTACGTGATGCTGGCCGGGTTCGTGGTGTTCTACATGTTCGTCGAAGCACGGGTTTTGTCGCACCGGTTCGGTGGTCTTGAGCAGGTGGCCACGCTGGCCGATGGGCAGCCGGGGCAGAAGGCTTATACCCTCGGTGAGCCGGATATCCGCCTGGTCTACTACATGGGCCGGCCGGTGGCGCCGCTGACGGTGGCGCAGTTGCAATCAGAGTCCCGTCCGGCGGGGTTGCTGTTTGTGCAAGAACCCCTCGCACCGGAACTGCAAAACCTGGCGTCGTGCCAGGTCGGTGAAGTCAACCCGTACCTCAAGCCGCACCGTTCAGCGCTGCTGGTGCGCATGGGCGGAGACTGCCGCTGATCGGCTTCGCCGGCGAACACAGGCGCCAGCACATCACCCGTTCGGACTAGGCAGGGCTAACGATTCTGCCGCGTCCGGGCGGCGCCAAACTTCATGCTCAAAGGGGTGTTGCGCCACGCGCGCCCCGCCAAACGAGCAGAAGGCGCCGCGATGGAGTTTGCATTCAGCGACGAACAGGAAATGATCCGCGCATCGGCCGAGGGTTTCCTCGCCGATGTCTCGGATTCCGCCGCGGTGCGCGCGGCGATGGTCAGCGAACGGGGTTTCGACGAAGCCCTCTGGCAGCGTCTGTGCCAGGAAATGTACTGGCCGGCCATTCATATCCCCGAAACCTACGGCGGCCTGGGCCTCGGCTTTGTCGAGCTGACGATCCTGCTGGAACAGATGGGCCGGCGTTTGCTGTGCTCACCGTTTTTCGCCACCGCCTGCATGGCCACGCCCGCACTGTTGCTGGCCGCGAATGAAGAACAGAAGCAGCGCTGGTTGCCGTCGATCGCCGACGGCAGCGTGACCGCGACCCTGGCGTTCAGCAGTGCCAATGGCTGGTCCGCCGACGACGTCCAGGCAACGGTGGTGGCCGAGGGCGACGGCTTTGTCCTCGAGGGCACCCTCAAGCATGTGCTCGATGGCCATGGCGCTGACCTGTTGATCATTGCCGCGCGGCAACCCGCAAGCACTGGCGAAAAGGGCATCAGCCTGTTTGCCGTGAGCGCGGAGCGGGCCGGCATCGAGCGGCAGATGCTGCCGACCATGGACCAGACCCGGCGCCAGGCGCGGATCCAGCTCAAGGGCCTGTACCTCGAAGCCGACTGCCTGCTGGGTGAATTCGGCAACGGCTGGTCGCACCTTGAGCGGGTCCTGCAACTGGCCTGCATCGGCCTGGCCGCCGAGCAGACCGGCGGTGCGCAGCAGGTACTCGACCTCAGCGTGGCCTACATGCAGGAGCGCCAGCAGTTCGGTCGCCCGATTGCCAGTTTCCAGGCCCTCAAACACCGGGCCGCCGACATGATGCTGCAAGTCGAATGCGCGCGTTCGGCCAGTTACTACGCCGCCTGCGTGGCCCAGGAAGTCCTCGACCCGCAGGGTGATCCGCAGGTCGCGGCCGAACTGCCGCTAGCGGCGGCGCTGGCCAAGGCGCAGTGCTCCGAGACCTATTTCTCCTGCGCGTCCGAATCGATCCAGTTGCACGGTGGCGTCGGTTTCACCTGGGAATACGACCCGCACCTCTACTTCAAGCGCGCCCGCGCCAGCGAGAGTTTCCTCGGGCTACCGGCCTGGCATCGCGAGCGCATTGCTTCGGTGATTCTTGGAGAGCAGCCATGAAAATCAGTTTTAGCGAGCAGGACGAACGCTTCCGCCAGGAAGTCGCCGACTGGATGAGTGCCAACCTTTGCGGTGAGTTCGAGGCCCTGCGTTTTCGCGGCGGTCCAGGCGATGAGCACATGTTTCCCGAGGAACGCAAAGCCTGGGAACGCAAACTCGCCGAAGGCGGCTGGACCTGCGTCGGCTGGGCGCCGGAGCATGGCGGGCGTGGCCTGTCGATCACCCAGCAAGTTATTTTCCACGAGGAATATGCCCGCGCTGGCGGCCCCGGTCGCATGGGCCATATCGGCGAAGGCCTGGCCGGGCCGACCATTGCCGCGTTCGGCACGCTCGAACAGCAACAGCGCTTTTTGCCGGGGATCGTCAGCGGTACGTCGTTCTGGTGCCAGGGCTATTCCGAGCCGGGCGCCGGTTCCGACCTGGCCAACGTCAAGACCCGTGCGACGCTGGATGAAGCGACCGGCCAATGGCTGATCAACGGGCAAAAAGTCTGGACTTCCCTGGCCCACGAATCGGATTGGTGCTTTGTCATCGCCCGCACCGAGCCGGGCAGCGTCGGCCATCGTGGCCTGTCGTTCCTGCTGGTGCCGATGGCCCAGGCGGAAATTACCGTACGACCGATCGAGCAACTGACCGGCACCTCGGAATTCAACGAAGTGTTTTTCGACGATGCCCGCACCGACGCCGCCAACATCATCGGCGCGCCGGGCGAAGGCTGGAAGATCGCCATGGCGCTGCTCGGCTTTGAGCGGGGCGTGTCGACTCTTGGCCAGCAGATGCAGTTCCAGAACGAACTCAACGAAATCATCGCCATCGCCAAGACCAATGGCGCCGACCGCGACCCGATCCTGCGCCAGCGCCTGGCCGAAGCCTGGAGCGGGCTGCGGATCATGCGCTACAACTCGCTGCGCATGCTCTCGGGTAGCCAGGACGGTTCGCTGCGCAAAGAGGCGACCATCTACAAATTGTTCTGGTCGACCTGGCACGCCAGCCTCGGCAAGTTGGCAATGGATGTTCTCGGCGCCGAGGCGGAACTGCTCGAAGCCGGGCCTTATCAGTTGACCCGTTTGCAGTCGCTGTACCTGTTCAGCCGCGCCGACACCCTGTACGGCGGCAGCAACGAAATCCAGCGCAACATCATCGCCGAGCGTGCCCTGGGCATGCCCAAAGAGCCGCGTCCGCGCGCCTGAAAGGAGAGAGTTCATGTCTGTACCTCAATATGTTGAAGGTCGCGGCCTGCTGCGTGGCAAGTCGGTGTTGATCACCGCGGCGGCGGGGGCCGGGATCGGTTTTTCCGCTGCTGTGCGTGCTGCCGAGGAAGGTTGCCGCGCGCTGATGATCAGCGATATCCATGAAGGCCGGTTGGCCGAGGCGGTGCTGAAAATCCGCGAAACCACCGGGCTGCAACAAGTCTTCGGCCAGGTCTGCAATGTCGCCGACGAAGCCCAGGTGCAGCAACTGGTTGCCTGCGCCGAGCGCGACCTGCAAGGCGTCGATGTGTTGATCAACAACGCCGGGCTTGGCGGCTCGCGCTTGCTGGTGGACATGGCCGACGAAGAGTGGAATCGGGTCATCGATGTGACGCTCACCGGCACCATGCGCATGACCCGCGCCATGCTGCCGAAAATGATGGAGCGCCGTGCCGGGGTGATCGTCAACAACGCCTCGGTGCTGGGCTGGCGTGCACAGAAGGAACAGGCGCACTACGCCGCCGCCAAGGCCGGGGTCATGGCCCTGACCCGCTGCGCAGCGGTCGAGGCCGCCGACTACGGCATCCGCGTCAATGCGGTCAGCCCGAGCATTGCCCTGCACGATTTCCTGCGCAAATCCGCGCCCCAGGCGGTACTCGATCAACTCGCCGCCAACGAAGCGTTCGGCCGCGCTGCCGAAGTCTGGGAAGTGGCCAACGTGATGATGTTCCTGGCCAGCGACTACAGCTCCTACATGACCGGCGAAGTGTTGTCGGTGTCCAGCCAGAGGGCGTGACCATGCCACGTATTTTCGACACGCCGATGGCCTTGTTCGAGGCCGTTGGCGAATCACTCGGCGCCAGCGACTGGCTGCTGCTGGAGCAGGACCGCATCGACCAATTCGCCGATGCCACTGGCGATCACCAGTGGATTCACGTCGATCCGCTCAAGGCCGCCAGCGGCCCGTTTGGCGCCTGCATTGCCCATGGTTACCTGAGCCTGTCGCTGGTGAACCTGTTTTTGCCGCAGATCGTCGAGGTCCGTGGCCTGGCCATGGGCGTCAATTACGGCTGCGAGCGGGTGCGCTTTCCTTCGGTGGTGCGCGTCGGTTCGCGGGTGCGTGGCAGTGCGCAACTGATCGCGGTCGAGGAGGTGAAGGGCGGCGTGCAGGCGACCATCCGCGTCAGCGTCGAAATCGACGGCGAGGAACGCCCCGGCTGCGTGGTCGACACCATCAGTCGCTATTACCCGGCCTGACCTTCAACAGCATTTTCGAGGATTCCAGCATGAAAGAAGCCGTCATCGTTTCGACCGCCCGTACCCCGATCGGCAAGGCCTTTCGCGGTGCCTTCAACGACACCGAAGCCCCGCAACTGGGCGGCCATGTGGTACGCGAAGCCGTGCGCCGCGCCGGCATCGAGCCAGGTGAAGTGGACGACGTGATCATTGGCGCCGCCGCGCAACAGGGTACGCAGTCCTATAACCTGGGGCGCCTTTGCGCGATTGCCGGCGGCCTGCCGGCATCGGTTGCCGGGATGGCCGTCGAGCGCCAGTGCTCGTCGGGCCTGATGAGTATCGCCATGGCCGCCAAGGGCATCATGTGCGACGAAATCGACATCGCCGTGGCCGGTGGCCTGGAGTCGATTTCCCTGGTGCAGAACAAACACAAGAATCTCTATCGCAACCAGTCGGGTTCGGTGATCGAGCTGGACCCGCACGCCTATATCCCGATGATCGAAACCGCCGAGATCGTCTCCGCGCGCTACGGCATTACCCGCGACGAGCAGGACGAATACAGCTACCAGAGCCAGCTGCGTACCGCACAGGCCCAAAGTGCCGGGCGCTTCGACCGTGAGCTGGCGCCGCTGGCCAGCCGCAAGGCACTGTTCGACAAGGCCACCGGCGAAACCCGTTATGAAACCGTCACCTTGCTGCGCGACGAGTGCAACCGCATCGACACCACCCTCCAAAGCCTGAAGGCGCTGGAGCCGGTATGGCCGGGTGGTCAGTGGAGCGAAAAGGGGCGTTTCATCACCGCCGGCAATGCCTCGCAGTTGTCCGACGGTGCGTCGGCCTCGGTGTTGATGAGCGCGAAAATGGCCGAGAAACGTGGCCTTGAACCGCTGGGGATCTATCGCGGCATGGCGGTCGCCGGCTGCAACTCCGACGAGATGGGCATCGGCCCGATCTACGCCATTCCCAAGCTGCTCAAGCGCCACGGCCTGACCATGGACCACATCGGCCTCTGGGAGTTGAACGAAGCGTTCGCCTGTCAGGTGCTGTACTGCCGCGACACCCTGGGCATTCCGGCCGAGCGCCTGAACGTCAACGGCGGGGCGATTTCCATCGGCCATCCGTTCGGCATGTCCGGGGCGCGCATGGTCGGCCATGCGCTGGTTGAAGGCCAGCGTCGCGGCTTGCGTTACGTGGTGGTGAGCATGTGCATCGGTGGCGGCATGGGCGCGGCAGCCTTGTTCGAGGTGGTCTGAATGATCAGCGCACAACAAATCCAGGCGACCATGGCGCGTTATGTGGAACTGGTGGATGCCGGCGATATCGACGGCATCCTAGCGCTCTACGCCAAAGACGCCACCGTTGAAGACCCGGTCGGCCAGGCGCCATTGCAGGGCATCGACGCCATCGCGCGTTTTTACCGTGAAGGACTGGGGGCGATGAACGTCTCGGCGACCCAGACCGGGCCGGTGCGCGCGACGCTCAACGGTTGCGGCGCGATGCCGTTCCGGGTCGACATGGAGTGGGGCGGGCAACCGTGCTCGCTGCATGTGATCGACGTGATGGAGTTCAATGTCGACGGCCAGATCCGCTCGATGAAAGCCTTCTGGAGTGAGGTCAACGTGACCGCGCGAGGTGCGGCATGAATCTGGAACAGCGTATCGCCCGCCTGGAGGCGCTGGAGGACATCCGCCAGCTCAAGCATCGTTACCTCAACGCCTGCGACCTCAAGCAGGTCGAGGTGATTGCCGACTGCTTTGCCGAAGGTGAAGTGCTGATCGATTACGGGCCGTTGGGGATCTTTCGTGAGCGCGACAGTTTTGTCGCGCTGTACCGCGAACTGGCTTGCCATGAACGGGTGATCGATCTGCATCATGGTGCCAATCCGGAAATCGAGGTGCTGAACGAGGACCAGGCCCAGGGCCGTTGGGCCTTGTGGTATTTCAATCTGGATGGCGAGAACGGGGCGACGCGGCAGCTGGGTGGGTTCTATCAGGACCGTTACCAGCGTGTTGCCGGTCAATGGAAGATCGTCGCCACCCGTTTTACCGCTCACTCGGAAGTGGCGCGTTCCTGACGACCGCCGCAATCCCTGTAGGCGCTGGCTTGCCAGTGATGGCGGCGTGTCAGGCGACATTGAGGCTGGATGTTCCGGCCTCATCGCTGGCAAGCCAGCTCCTACAGGTTTTGTGGTGACCCCGGTATTTGCAACCACCCACAATCCCCTGTGGGAGCGGGCTTGCTCGCGAAGGCGGCGTGTCGGGCAATATTGATGTTGGATGTGCCGGCTTCATCGCTGGCAAGCCAGCTCCTACAGGTTTTGTGGTGACCCCGGTATTTGCAACCACCCACAGGATTATTGGGCGACCCCGGGATTTGTGCTTGGCGGCAATCCCCTGTAGGCGCTGGCTTGCCAGCGATGGCGGTGTGTCAAACGACATCTATGCTGGAGGTGCTCAACGTCATATCCGGATTCTGTGTCCGGCCGGTTTCGTAGTAGGCCTTGAGGTTCTCGGCGATCTGCCGCACGACTTTGTTGAAGGCTTTTCCCAAAAGTAATTCCATCAGCCTGCCACCGCGCAGGCTGTAGCGCATTTGCAGGGTGATGCGGGTCGCATTGCCTTCGGGCTGCAAGGCATAGCTGAACGTGGCTTCGCGAAACGGGAAGGGCGAGCCATTGGTGCCTTTATGTAAAAGCAATTCGAAGCCGGTGCCTTCCTGCCATTGCATCACGCTTTCATCCAAAAACTGGCCACCTTTGCGCAGCACTCGGCGACTGGCGCCAACGCCTTCGTGTGCACCGGGGTGAAAATGGCAACCGGTGAGCCCCGGCACATAGTGCGGGGCCAGGCTCAGGTCGCGCAGTTTGGCCCACGCCACCTGAGGAGACAGCTCAAGTCGTACGCTGTGGCTGGCAATTGCGGACATGTCGGGGCTCCTGTCATGAATGGGATTGGGCTGCATCGAGAAACGCCGGGCGTTCGCCGGCACCGTGCACCGCGATATCCGCGCCGCTGACGTAACGGGCCAGCTTCGAGGCCAGGTACAGGCAGGTGTCGCCAATGTCCTCCGGGGTCGCCAGGCGTTGCAGCGGGATGGTCGCCGCCACCCGGGCAATACCGGCATCGTCACCATAATGCATGGCCGCCTGCTCGGTGAGAATCAGTCCGGCGGTCACGGCGTTGACCCGCACCTTCGGCGCCCATTCCACCGCCAGTGAAGTGGTCAGGTTCAACAGCCCGGCCTTGGCCGCGCCATAGGCTGCGGTGCCGGGGGAAGGGCGGGTGGCGCTGACGCTGCAGATGTTGATGATCGCACCGCCGTCGGCCTGGGCTTGCATCACCTGATTGGCTTGCTGGCACAGGTTCAGGGGCGCGATCAGGTTCAGGCGGATGATCGCTTCGCTGAAGCGCGGCGAGGCCGTGGCGGCATCGGCGTTCGGCGAGCCTCCGGCGTTGTTGACCAGCACGTCGAGGCGGCCGAAGCGCTCGACGATCTGTGCGATCAGGCCTGCGGATTGTTCGACATCGCGCAGGTCACAGGCCACGAACAACGCCTCGCGCCCACCGCTGGCAGGCAAGGTCTGTGGGGCTTCGCGACCGCAGATCACCACCTCGGCGCCGCATTCGAGAAAGCGCTGGCTGATGCCACGCCCGACGCCTTTGCCACCGCCGGTGACCAGTACCACTTTGCCGCGAAAGTCCATAGGATCAAGCATGGGAATTCTCTTTTTTGTCGCTCGGGAATGCCGTTGATGCTAGGTCTGTGGTCCCTGTAATCCAACGTCCGATGAGACTAGAGACTTTGTAGGAGCGAGCTTGCTCGCGATGGACCTGAGAACACCGCGGGGTGTCAGGCATCCAGCGTCATCGTTGACGACCATCGCGAGCAGGCTCGCTCCTACAGGGGTGTAGTCCTGTCGGACGATGTTGTGCGCCCGGCCCCTCGGAATAATCCGGGTACAACAACAGGCCGGGAGGACACCTTATGGGCGCTTCAGCGCAAGGGCACTTCGTTACGCTGCCGGATGGTTTGCAGCTGCACTATAAAGACACCGGTGGCAATGGCGAGCCGGTGATTTTCATCCATGGCAGCGGGCCGGGCGCCAGCGGTCACAGTAACTTCAAGCAGAACTACCCGGAGTTTGCCGAAGCCGGCTATCGAGTCATCGTCCCGGACTTGCCGGGCTACGGCGCTTCGGACAAACCCGACACCCTCTACACCCTGGACTTTTTCGTTGCCGCGCTGAGCGGTCTGCTCGACGCCCTGGACATCCAGCGCTGCGTGCTGGTCGGCAACTCCCTGGGCGGTGCGATCGCGATCAAACTGGCCCTCGACCAACCGCAGCGTGTCAGCCGTCTGGTGCTGATGGCGCCCGGTGGCCTGATGGAGAAAGAACAGTATTACCTGCAGATGGAAGGCATCCAGAAAATGGGCGCGGCCTTCGCCAAGGGTGAGCTGAACGATGCGGCGGGCATGCGTCGCCTGCTGGCCCTGCAACTGTTCGACGAAACCCTGATCAGCGACGAAACGGTCAACGAGCGCGTTGCCGTGGTGCAACAGCAACCGGTGTGTGTGCTGTCGACCATGCAGGTGCCGAACATGACGTCGCGCCTGGCCGAACTGCAGTGCCCGATCCTCGGCTTCTGGGGCATGAACGACAAGTTCTGCCCGTCCTCCGGTGCCCAGACCATGCTTGAAAACTGCACCAGCATCCGTTTCGTGATGCTCAGCGAGTGCGGGCATTGGGTGCAGGTCGAGCACCGTGATCTGTTCAACCGCCAGTGCCTGGCATTTTTTCAGGAGGCCCGCGGATGAGCGTGCAATTGCGCCGTGAGTTCGGCGAAGAGCTTTATCAGGCGCTGCTCAGCGGCTCCACCCTGGCGCCGCTGACCGAGCGCTGGCCGTCGATCAGCATCGAAGACGCCTATCACATTTCCCTGTACGCCATTGAGCGTCGGGTGGCGGCCGGTGACCAGATCGTCGGCAAGAAAATCGGCGTCACCTCGGCGGCGGTCCAGCAGATGCTCAACGTGCATCAGCCGGATTTCGGCTTCATCACGCGGCAGATGTCGTTCGATGACGATGCGCGGATTTCCCTGTCGGCGAACAAGTTGATTCAGCCCCGGGCCGAGGGCGAGATCGCCTTCAAGCTCAAGCATGATCTGGTCGGCCCCGGCATCACCGAGGCCGACGTGCTGGCCGCCACCGAGTACGTGATGCCGTGCTTCGAAATCGTCGATTCGCGGATTCACGACTGGCGCATCCGCATCCAGGACACGGTCGCTGACAACGCCTCCTGCGGTGTATTCGTGTTGGGCGACAGCAAGGTCGATCCCCGTGAGCTGGACCTGCCGAACTTGCGCATGCGCGTGTTCAAGAACGGTGAGCCGCTGAGTGAAGGCCTGGGTTCGGCGGTGCAGGGCAATCCGTTGACGGCGGTGGCCTGGCTGGCCAACACCCTGGGCGCCTTCGGCATTCCGTTCAAAGCCGGGGAAATCATCCTGTCCGGCTCCCTGGTACCGCTGGAACCGGCCCGTGCCGGCGACCTTTTTTCGCTGACTATCGACGGCCTGGGCAGTGCCCGGGTGTCTTTCTGCGCCTGACTTTTGGAGTTTGACCCCATGAGCAAAAAACTCAGAGCGGCCATTATCGGCCCGGGCAACATCGGCACCGATCTGCTGATGAAAATGTGCCGATCGGAATGGATCGAACCGGTGTGGATGGTCGGCGTCGACCCTGAATCCGAAGGCCTGAAGCGTGCCCGCGAAATGGGCATCAAAACCACCGCCGGTGGTGTCGACGGCTTGCTGCCGCACGTGCTCGACGATGACATTCGCATCGCCTTCGATGCCACCTCGGCTTACGTGCATGCGGAAAACAGCCGCAAGCTCAACGAACTGGGGGTGATCATGATCGACCTCACGCCGGCGGCCATCGGCCCGTACTGCGTGCCGCCGGTCAACCTCAAGGAGCACGCCTCGAGCCTGGCGATGAACGTCAACATGGTTACTTGCGGTGGCCAGGCGACCATCCCGATGGTGGCGGCAGTGTCGCGGGTACAACCGGTGGGCTACGGCGAAATCGTCGCGACGGTGTCCTCCGGTTCGGTCGGCCCGGGGACGCGGCAGAACATCGATGAATTCACCCGCACCACGGCTGGAGCGGTGGAGAAGATCGGCGGCGCCCGACGCGGCAAGGCAATCATCGTGATCAACCCGGCCGAGCCGCCGCTGATGATGCGCGACACCATCCACTGCCTGACCGATGACGAACCGAACCAGGACGCAATCCGCACCTCGGTGCTGGAGATGGTCCGCGAAGTCCAGCGTTATGTGCCGGGCTACAAGCTGATCAACGGGCCGGTGTTCGACGGGCGCAAGGTGTCGATCTTCATCGAGGTCGAAGGCCTCGGCGATTTCCTGCCCAAGTCCGCCGGCAACCTCGACATCATGACCGCCGCCGGTTTGCGCACGGCCGAGATGTTCGCCGAAGAAGCCCACAAGGGCACCCTGCAACTGCCCGTCCGTTGAGTGGAGAATCCCGATGAATTTGCAAGGTAAGAGCGTCCGTCTGCACGACATGAGCCTGCGTGACGGCATGCACGCCAAACAGCACCAGATCAGTATCGAACAAATGGTCTCGGTGGCCACCGGCCTCGATGCGGCCGGCGTGCCGCTAATCGAAATCACCCATGGCGATGGCCTCGGCGGGGCGTCGCTTAACTACGGTTTCCCGGCCCACAGCGACGAGGAATATTTCGCTGCGGTGATCCCGCAGATGAAACAGGCCAAGGTCTCGGCCCTGTTGTTGCCGGGGATCGGCACTCTCGATCACCTGAGAATGGCCCATGAGCACGGCGTCTCGACCATTCGCGTGGCCACTCACTGCACCGAGGCGGACGTGTCCGGGCAGCATATCGGCATGTCGGCGAAGATGGGCCTGGACACCGTCGGCTTCCTGATGATGGCGCACATGGTCAGCCCGGAGAAACTGCTGGAGCAGGCACGCCTGATGGAAAGCTACGGCGCCAATTGCATCTACTGCACCGACTCGGCGGGCTACATGCTGCCTGATGAAGTGACGCAAAAGATCGGTGCCCTGCGCGCCGGGTTGAATGCCGGGACTGAAGTCGGTTTCCACGGTCACCACAACATGGGCATGGCCATCGCCAACTCTCTGGCCGCCATCGAGGCCGGTGCTGCGCGGATCGACGGCTCGGTTGCAGGCCTTGGCGCGGGAGCGGGCAACACGCCGCTGGAAGTGTTTGTCGCGGTGCTGGAGCGCATGGGCGTCAACAGCGGCGTCGACCTGTACAAGATCATGGACGTGGCCGAAGACCTGGTGGTGCCGATGATGGACCAGCCGATCCGCCTGGATCGTGATGCCCTGACGTTGGGTTATGCTGGGGTTTACAGTTCGTTCCTGTTGTTCGCCAAGCGGGCGGAGCAGAAGTACGGTATTGCGGCGCGTGAGCTGCTGGTGGAGTTGGGGCGGCGCGGAACCGTGGGTGGCCAGGAGGACATGATTGAAGACCTGGCGCTGACTCTGTCGCGAGCCAGGGGTGTACTGCCGACCTGATTACTGCGGCAACGAAAAAACCACCGATGATTCGGTGGTTTTTTTATGGCCGGTGGAAACCGTGCTCAAGGCAACAGATTGCGCACCACGGGTGGATAGCAATTGATCGCCGTGCTCGAACAGCTGAAGTAGGCCGTGGTCGGTCGGTAGGCTTCATTCTTGAACAGTTGGCACAGACTGGTGGAAGCACCGGCACAGAGGATGATGAACAGAGCACAAGTA
Organism: Pseudomonas sp. A-R-19; assembly: GCF_019956575.1. Taxonomy (NCBI): domain Bacteria; kingdom Pseudomonadati; phylum Pseudomonadota; class Gammaproteobacteria; order Pseudomonadales; family Pseudomonadaceae; genus Pseudomonas; species Pseudomonas sp. A-R-19. The sequence continues at coordinate 21,582 of NZ_JAHBDR010000079.1, read as the reverse complement.
GATTTGCGCATGATGGGTCTCGACACGGTTTTATTGTTGTAGAGACAGGTTATTGCGGTAGTTAGCGAGTGGCTTCGTCCGAATGGACTAGGTGATCGATTTGAAGCTGTCCCGCCCCCTGTAGACGCTGGCTTGCCAGCGATGGCGGAGTGTCAGGCGAAGTAAATGTCGGCTGTGCCGGCCTCTTCGCGAGCAAGCCCGCTCCCACAAGGATGTTGGGCGATCCCGGGATTTGTGGCTGGCGGCAGTCCCCTGTAGGAGCTGGCTTGCCAGCGATGGCGGAGTGTCAGGCGATGGAGATGTTGGCTGTGCCGGCCTCTTCGCGAGCAAGCCCGCTCCCACAAGGATGTTGGGCGATCCCGGGATTTGTGGCTGGCGGCAGTCCCCTGTAGGAGCTGGCTTGCCAGCGATGGCGGAGTGTCAGGTGATGGAGATGTTGGCTGTGCCGGCCTCATCGCGAGCAAGCCCGCTCCCACAAGGATGTTGGGCGATCCCGGGATTTGTGGCTGGCGGCAGTCCCCTGTAGGAGCTGGCTTGCCAGCGATGGCGGAGTGTCAGGTGATGGAGATGTTGGCTGTGCCGGCCTCTTCACGGGCAAGCCCGCTCCCACAGTCAGCCGCGTCGGGCGAGGGCGCCCATGGCCATGAACAGCGCGGCAATGGCCCGGGCTTCATGGAGTTCGCCGCGGGCTACCAGTTCGGGGATTTGCGCCAGTGGTACCCGCAGGCATTCCAGGGGTTCGGGTTCGTCGCCTTGCAGTTGGCAGGGGCTCAGTTGTTCGGCCAGCACCACTCGGTAGCGGTGGCACAAGTGCCCCGGTGCCAGGGTCAGCTCGCCCAGTTCGGTGAGGCGTTCGGCGCGCATGCCGACTTCTTCGCTCAGCTCGCGCTGCGCTGCCTGCAAGTAGTCTTCATCGGGCTCCGCGCCGCCCTTGGGCAGGCCGAGGATGGTTTTTTCCACACCGACCGCGTATTCGCGCACCAGCAGCACATGCTCTGGATCAGGCATCGCCACCAGCATCACCGAGCGATAACCGGTGCCGCGCAGGCGTTCGTAGACCCGCTGCTGGCCGTTGCTGAATTGCAGGTGCAGGGCTTCGATCTGAAAGTGGCCGCTTTGCGCCAGCAGTTCAGTCTTGAGGATGGTTGGGCAGTTGCGCATGGGGTAGTCCCCTGTTTGGGATTAACTCACTGTGCGCTGTACAACGGGCGCCGCCATCGTCCGAGCGGACGAGGGCGGCAATGAGGGTTAGCCGAGAGTCGCCACGCTGCGCAGGATCAGGCGCACCAGCATGGTCTGGCGGGTCACGCCAGTCTTGGAGAAGGTCGAACGCAGGTGGGCTCGCGAGGTGTTGCGGCTGATGCCCAGCTCCTCCGAAGCCTCGTCGAGGGTCAGGCCGTTGGCCAGCAACATCGCCAGCTGGGTCTCCGCCGGGGTGAAGTCGAACAGGGCGCGAACGATCTCCTGCGGTGCGGTGGACTGTTGTTCCGGGTCACTGATGAAAATCACCACGGTCGGGCACTGCTTGCCTTCGCTCCAGTCGGTCAATGGCACCGAGCGCACGATGATCCCCAGGTCCGCTTTGCCGGACGGCCGCTGCACGCGCAGGGCTTCGACCACCGACGGGTTGCTGCTCTTTTGCGACAGCAGCGATTGTTTGACCAGTCGACGGAATTCCTGGGTATCGCGCGCCGTACCGACCTGCAGGCCATCGTTGACCAGCTTGATGCCGTCCTTTTCCAGGATCAGCCGGTCGGCGACCTGGTTGGTCTGCAGCACCTTGCCGGACTCGTCGAGGATGATCGTGCCGACCGCCATCTGGTTCACGGCGCCAGCGTAGAGGTTGCGCTCGGCTTCGATGCGGTTGAGTTGCATGTGGATCTTGATCGAACGTTCCAGGTGCGGAATGAAATGCGTGAGCATGGCCTTTTCTTCATTGCCGAAAGGCTTGTCATCACGCCCGCGGCTGATGCGAATGCGGCACTGGGCACCGTCGACCGTGTTGATGTCGGCGCCGAGAATGTGGAACACGTCCACCGGTTCGAGGAAGTTCTTGTAGAACTCGGAGTTCTGCCAGTCGTCATTGGAGACGAACTCGGCGAGGGTCACGACCTGGCGGTTGGGCAGGTCGACAAAGGGGTCCAGGCTGAAAAAGTGCTTGTTGTACGACGCGGTCGCCTCGGTCGAGGTGCCGGTGGTGTTGACCATCAGACCGTCCACGTGGGCGCTGGGCGGGCGCAGGATGAAGGTCACGTACTTGCTGTTCAGATGTACGTTGAGCTGATTGAGAAAGGTGGCCCAGGGAATGTTTTCCAGCGGACCCTGATAGAGGTTGCCGATCAAATCACTGAACGTATCGAGGCTGAGGCTCTGCTGCATAGGGAAAAACCGTTTTTATTATTAGCGTTGGCGGTGGCCGAGAATAAGCGCCGGTATCGACTCCTTGCAACGCTCGGGCTCCGGGCCTGACCGGCGGCTGCCGATCAGGCCCGGGGCGGGCGAAAAGCCGCTGGCGTCAGACCCGTTCGCTGGCCCGCACGACAAACTTTTTGTGTTCGGCAACGTCGGCCGACAGCGCTTCCACATCGGTATAGAACTGCTCGTACCAACGACGCAACTGGTAGACCGGACCGTCGCCGTCACACAGCAGCGGGTTGTCGACGCGGGTCTTGCTGTGCCAGATGGCCACGTCTTCGTAGAAGGCTGCCTGCGCCTGCGCCACGTAGGCCTTGGCCATCGCCTGGTTCTGCTCTTCGCTGAGCCCCGGGATCTTCTTCACCAGCACGCCATAGCGCAGGGTGAAGCTGTCCAGGTCGATCGGCACGTGGCAGTTGAGCAGGATCGAATTGATCGGCTGGCCGTTCATCGCACCGTTCATTTCGGTGATCTGATAGGCCGGACCGAAGTAGGTGGCTTCGGTGCTCAGCACGCTGTCGCCGGACAGGCGCTCACTGCGGGCACGCATGATCTGCGTCGCCAGGTGGCCTTCGAAAATGTTGATGAACTCATCGACCGGTGCGCCGTGTACGGTGCCGAAGTGCGCCATGTCGGCGATGTTGTCGATCAGTTCGCGGCAGTTGGTGCCAATCTGCAATTCGGCGACTTCCCACGCGGCCCATTCGTCGCTGTAGCAGGCGTCGATGCGCGGAATGCGTTGTTCGGGCAGCGGCGGGTTGCCTTCGGGGTCGTTCCAGACGAACAGCAGCTGGTTTTCTTCCATGATCGGCCAGCTCTTGATCTTGGCCCGTGGCGGGATGCGCTTGGCATAAGGAATGTCATCGCACACGCCATCGGCGCCCCAGCGCCAGGCGTGGAACGGGCAGCGGATCGAGTTGCCTTCAACGCAACCGGTGCTCAGGTCCGCGCCCATGTGCGGGCAGTAGCCATCAAGAATGTGCAGTTCGCCGTCTTCACCCTGGAACGCCACCAGACGGGTGCCGAACACCTCCAGGCGGTGAGCCTTGCCGTCGCGGTATTGCGCGGCCAGGCCCAGGCAATGCCAGCCACGGGCGTAGCGGTCTTCCAGCAGTTTGGCTTCGATGCGGTGCAGGGTACTCATCTTATTATTCTCCCAAGGGATCACGGGTTTGGTGCATGTAACGGATTCTGCCGGCCCTGTAAAAGCGGGCATCGTCTGAATGGACGATGGCTGCTTTTGGTTGGCCCGCTCTACTGGCGACATTGGACCCATGGCAGGAGTAGGCGATGAGTAATGAACAAGGGCCGGTAGCGGTGATTACCGGGGCCGCCAGTGGTATTGGTCGAGGCTTGGCCGAACACGCGGCGACGCTGGGCATGCGCCTGGTGCTGGCGGATCGGGATGCAGCTGGCCTGCAAGCCCTGTGCGACGAATTGAAGGCCCGCGGTGTGCAAGCGATTGCCTGCGTCACCGATGTCGGCGATATGAAGCAGGTCGAGCACTTGCGTGATCGGGCTGTCGAGCACTTTGGCGGGGTCGACCTGCTGTTCAACAACGCCGGGGTGATGCAAACCGGCTTCAGCTGGGAAATCACCGAGGCGCAATGGCAGCGCATACTGAACGTCAACCTCAACGGCGTGATCAACGGCATTCGCAGCTTTGTGCCGCTGCTGCTCAGTCAGGGCCGGGTAGCCCATGTGATCAACACGGCGTCCCTTGCCGGGCTGGTCAGCAGTCCGTTGATGGCACCGTACAACGTGACCAAGCAGGCCGTGGTCGCGCTCTCGGAAACCCTGCATTACGAACTCGCCATGCTGGGTGCACCGGTGTCGGTTTCGGTACTGTGCCCGGGGCCGGTGGCCAGTGAAATCATGGCGTCGAACCAGGAAGTGGGCACCGCCGGATCCGACTTCAGTCAACTGCTCGACAGTACCGTTCGCCAGGGTATGACCCCGGCGGAACTGGCCGCGCAAGTGTTCGCCGCCGTCGCGCAAAAGCGTTTCTGGATCCTGCCCCACAAGGGTTTCAAGCCGGCCCTTGAGCGCCGGGTACAAAGCATCCTGGGCGAAACCAATCCGCAGTTTCAAATGACTGACGTAGAGGACGATGCCCATGCCGCTCGATAAGCAGATCGCTGGAGTACTCCAGCAGTTTCGCGACATCCCGGAGCCCGATTTCAGCCAGGTCGATGCCGCCCAGTACCGGCAATTCTCCGACAATCTGCTGCCGGCCATTCCCGGCGATCCGATGAGCGAGGTTCGCGACCTGAAAGTAGCTGGCGCGGACGGTGAACTGGATGCACGGCTGTACCGGCCATCGGAAGAGCCCAACCTGCCGTTGCTGGTGTTTTTCCATGGCGGCGGATTTGTCATGGGCAATCTCGATACCCATGACAATCTCTGCCGCTCACTGGCGCGCCAGACCGAGGCGGTGGTGGTGTCTGTCGCCTACCGACTGGCCCCGGAGCATCCGTTCCCGGCGGCGCCCCTCGATTGTTATGCGGCCACCTGCTGGCTGGTCGAGCACGCGGCTGAACTGCGCGTCGATGGCCGCCGGCTGGCCGTGGCCGGTGACAGTGCCGGGGGCAATCTGGCGCTGGCGGTCAGTCAGTTGGCGGCACAACGCCAAGGGCCGAAGATCAGTTATCAGTGCCTGTTTTACCCGGTCACCGACGCAGGTTGCGATAGTCAGTCCTTCGAAGACTTTGCCGAGAGCTATCTGCTTTCCGCCGGAATGATGCGCTGGTTCTGGCAGCAATATCTGCAAGACGTCGGGCAGGCGGATGATCCATTGGCTTCGCCGTTGCGCGCCGAGAGCCTTGTCGGGTTGCCGCCAACGACCCTGATTACCGCCGAATTCGACCCGTTGCGTGATGAGGGCGAGGCAATGGCCGAGTGCTTGCGTGAGGCCGGCGTGCCTGTGCGGGTACAGCGTTGTGACGGCATGATCCACGGCTTTATCAGCATGGCGGCATTTGTCGAAGGGGCGGCACATGCCTTGTCCGATGCAGCGGCCGACCTGCGCGGGGCACTCAAATGAACGGCCTGGCCTTCAACACGGTGCCGCAACTGATCGAGGCCATTGGCGCCGGTCAGATGGTGGTGATCACCGACGACGAACACAACGGCGAAGGCTCGTTGCTGATGGCCGCCGAACAGGCCGGGGCCGAGGCCGTCACCTTCATGGCGGTGCAGGCGCGCGGGCTCATTTGCCTGGCCCTGACCGAGCAGCGCTGCCGTGCGCTGGGCCTGGACCTGATGGTGCCCAATTCCCGGGCACAACATGGCGTGGGTTTTACCCGCTCGATCGAAGCCGCCACCGGAGTGTCCACGGGCATCTCGGCGGCGGACCGGGCGCGGTCGATCCAGGTGGCGGTCGACCCAGCCAGCGTTCCTACGGACCTGGTGCAACCGGGGCATATCTTCCCGGTGCAGGCCTTGCCCGGTGGCGTGATGCAGCGCGCCGGGCATGTCGAGGCGGCCTGCGACCTGACGCGACTGGCAGGGCTGCAATCGGCGGCAACCCTGGTGGGCATTCTCAACGAAGACGGCGAACTGGCCCGTGGTGCCGAGTTGCATGAGTTCGCCCAGCGGCATGGCCTGCGCATCGGCACCATCGTCGACTTGATTCACTACCGCATCCTCCATGAAGGCACGATCGAGCGCGGCGGCGAATATCCGTTGCATACCCGCCATGGCGAGTTCCAGGTGACCACCTATCAGGACACCTACCAGGGCTCGTTGCACATGGCGCTGGTCAAGGGCCGGATCGACAGCACGCAACCGGTGCTGGTGCGGGTGCAAAGCATCGAGACGTTGCGTGACGTTCTGGGGTGTGAACGCGAAGGCGGGCCGCAACAGTGGACCCTGGAGCGTTCGCTGGCCAGTATCGCGGCGGCCGGTAGCGGTGTGCTGGTGCTGCTGGCGCAAAAGGAAACCGCCGAGGGCGTGCTCGAACAACTGCGTCAGCGCAACGCAGGCAAGCACTTGGCGTCACAGTTTCCGCAACGGACCCTGGGCATCGGCGCGCAGATCCTGCGCGACCAGAACGTACGCAAATTGCGCCTGATGAGCTCGCCGGTGCCGTACAAGGCCGTGTCCGGGTTTGATCTGGAAGTGACCGAGTTTGTGCCGTTTCAACCAGCAGACTGAAGGCAACACAAAAACCTGTGGGAGCGAGCTTTTGTGGCGAGGGGGCTTGCCCCCGTTCGGCTGCGTAGCAGTCGTAAAATCGGCGAATGCGTTCTCACTGAAAAAACGCGAACACTGATTTTAGGACCGCTGCGCGCCCCAACGGGGGCAAGCCCCCTCGCCACAGGTCAGTGTGGTCCCAAAGATTCAGCTTAAGGCTTGATGCCTCGCAACATCTTCTTCGCCTGATCCTGTACCGCCTCTGGCGCGGTCATGTTGCCGTCGATCACGGTGATCACCGCGTGGCCTTGCCACAGTTGATAGGCATCGGCCTTTTGCTGGGCTTGGGTCGGTGTCGAAGGAGCGGCCAGGTTGACGTGGACCACGCCGTCGGTGCCGCGCTGCGAGGTGAAGTTCACGCGATCCCAGTTGCCGATCGGCGCAAAGCTCACGCCTTTGACCTCCTCGGGTTTCAGGGGCGGGTAGTTGAGGTTCAAGCCGCTGACACCCGGCAGGCCGAGCACGTTCAAATCACACGGATGTTTATTTTTGGCGCAGGCCTGTCTGGCTTCGGTGCCGGCCAGGCTCGCCTGCTCGATCACCTTCACCGCAAAGCGTGCCGTGTCGTCCATGGCGCCCAGGGTCTTGCGGTAGCCGGCCTGCTGGTCGCGGATGATCAGGTCCATGTCGATACCCGTGGACACCGCCACCGCCGGAATCCCCTTGAACATCGCCCGTACAGCAGCGTTGAGGGTGCCGGACATCTGCGTCAACGGGCCGACGTTTTCACCAAAATTGCTGCCGGACACCACCAGGTCCGGCGGCGAATCCTTGAGGATCACGTCGAGGCCGACGTTGACCGCATCCACTGGCGTACCGATAGCAGAGGTCTTGCCGGCAGGCGGGGTGTAGCCCTCTGGCGGCCCGACACAAAATTTGCCTGGCGCCAGTTCGGTCACAGCCAGGGCCTGGCCGGGTACGACCACGCTGGCGGCGCTGATGCCGCTGCTGTCGTTCAACGGGCCGACCAGGGTGACCTTGTGCCCGGCGGCAGTCAGGGCGCGGTACATCGCGTCGATGCCGGGTGCGCGGCAGCCGTCGTCGTTGGTCAGCAGGATGTTCAAGGCATTGGCATGCACCGACAGGCCAACGCTGGCCATGGCGATGACGCCGGTTAGGAATTTGTTCATCGAGGGAGTCTTCCATGGAAGGAGCGGATTTTACAAAGCATAACGCCCCGACCGAATGACTCGGCCGGGGCGTCATGGTTTTAGCGGGTGCCGAGTTTGCGCAGGTTGCCAGGGGTGAATTCGTCTTCGGTGAAGGCGGTGGCGTTGAGCTTGGCCGGTTTCTGATCGACCAGCATGCGGTCAACCAGGTAGGAGCCGGCGATCAGGTCGTGGTAGATCCCGAGGCGAGCGTGGTAACGCTGCATCTCGTAGGCGTAGATCGAGGTCTGCATGTTGGTGCGCCACAACTGGCCACGGCTGTCGTAGTTGTCGGCCATGGTCGCCGACCAGGTGTCCTCGTCCAGGTACAGCACGCGCTTGGCGTACACGTGGCGGGCACCTTCCTTGAGGTTGGCCTGCAGGACCCAGACGCGGTGTTTTTCGTAGCGCATGTACTGCGGATCGATGTGACCGGTGGTGGCCAGGATCTGGTCGGCCGTTACGCTTGGATCGTCGATCTTGTAGTTGTGGTACGGAATGTAGATCTCTTTCTTGCCGACGATGGTCCAGTTGTAGCGGTCCGGTGCACCGTTGAACAAACGGTCTTCGTCGTACACGCGAAAACCTCCCGCGCCGGTCGGCGAGTCGTAGCCCACGGTCGGTGCGCGACGTACCCGGCGTTGACCCGGGCTGTACTGCCAGGCCTGGCGCGGGGCGGCGGTCGGGTTGATGAACTCGTGACCGACGACGATCTCGCCTTTCTTGCGCACCGGTTCCAGGGTGGTGATCAGGAAGTTGGTGAGTACGCCGTTGGCCGTTTCAAGGGTTTTGTCCGGGCTCGACCAGATCGAGTAGATCTTGTAGTTGACCTCTTCGAGTACCTTTTCCTTGTTGGAGTACACCACGGCCTGGCCGTAGTTGGCCTCTTCCGTGTTGGCGCGTCCCTGCAAGGTGTGGTTGAACATCAGCTCGCTGCCGTTCTTCGGGATCGGGAACGGCGAAGCACCCCAAGCGTTCTTGGTGTCGTTATTGTCATTGTCGAGTTCGGCAGTGACGGCATTTTTCTTGATCAGGTCTTCCAGCTTCTGATCGAGACGGAAGTCGCGGTGGCTCGGGTACACCGGGATCTTGAAGGTGTCAGGGTAGCGTTTAAGTAACGCTTTCTGGCCATCGCTCAGGTTGTCGGCGTACTTGTCCATGTTCTTCGAATCGATCACGAACAATGGTTTTTCCGCGGCGTACGGGTCCGGGTACGGTGTGCCGGGACCGGCGTATTTGAGTCCCGGTGGCAGGCCGCGCCATTTACCGGTCCAGGCCGGGATGCTGCCGTCAGCGTTGCCGGCCTTTTCGGCGCCCATCGGGGTCAGGTCGTGGCCCAGGCGGGCGGCTTCCTCGGGGCTGACCTTGGCGTAGGCCAGGCCACTGCCGAGCAGGCCGACGGTCAGCGCGGTGCTCAATAATGTTTGGGTGAATCTGGACATGCTGTGCTCCTCCGATTGGGGAATCAGAACCGGTACTTGAAGTTGAGCGCGACGTTGTCGCGGTCGGCCAACGGGCTGTTGTTGGCGTTGCCGAGGTAGGCGTTGTAGCGGGCCTCGACGGTGAAGTTGCCCAGGTAGCGCCATGAGCTGCCGATACTGGCGCGGTCGTCGCCTTCACCCGAGTTGATCGAGCCGACCATCGAGCTGTCGCCGTGGGAGGCCGTGCTGTAGGTGATGGGGACCGACATGTCCCAGCCGCTGAACACGTCGTTGTAATCGAAGCTGGCCTGAACCGTGTAACCCCATGCCTCGCGGTCGTAGACCAGGCTGTCGGTGCCCGGAAGCGAGAAGCCCGGCGCCAGGGTCACTGGCTGCGACTTGTCGTTGCTGACGACGGTGTTGTAGACCACCTCACCGGTCAGGGTGGTGTTGTCGGCGAAGGACGTCGGGCCAACCACGTAGATCATCGACGACTGCGCCTGCACGGTCTTGCCACGCACGGGGCTGGAGAAACCGTTGTCGACCATCACCGGCGTACCGTCGCGGTAGCTGACTTCACCGGCCCAGCTAACGTCGCCCAGCACGGTGGCGAAACTCGCGCCGAACAGGTCGATGTTGTCGAAGTAGCGCACCTGGTAGCGGCCCAGGGTCGACGCAAAGTCCAGCGACGGGGTCTTGTCGTGGTAACGCGAGTAGTAGATGCCGAACTCGGTGTTGTTCAGCGACGCGGCGGCGTAGGTGAAGGCAAGGCCGTACTGGCCGCTGTCGCTCGGCTTGTCGTCCTTGAGGCGGGTGACGAAACCGGAGGCGTCGTTGAAGCCGCCTTCATCGATGAAGTCGGTGGTAGAGAAGTAGCTACCCACGCCGAACAGCTCGGTCTTTTCCCACTTGTACTGGTAGTAGGCCTGGATACCCAGGCTTTCGGTCAGGGCGAACTGGGTGAACAGTTGGCCGACCGGCAGCAGGATTTCCTTGACCTCGACGCCCGGGGTCGTTGCCTTGGTCGCGTCCACCGGGCTCTGGGCCGCGGAAATGCCCGGATAGAACAGGCTCTCACCCCAGCTCACCACCTGGTTACCCAGGCGCGCGTTGAGGGCGTGGCCGCTCAGGTCCCAGGTGCCATAGGCGTAGTAATCGAGCATGCGCAGTTCATTGCGATGCTGGTCGATGGTGTCCTGGGAGAATCGGTCAGGCTGGCTGCAATGGCCACCGGCGAAGCAGTTAGAGGTGCCGGTGGTGTTGTCGTTGTCCTGATCGTAGACGTTGTCGTAGAAGCCGGTCGCCCGGACAAACACGCCGTAGTTGTCTTGCCACTTGATGTTGGCTTCGGTGAGAAAGCCGCTGCGGTTGTTGATCAGGCTGCCTTTGTCGAACGCGTTGTCGCCGTCGTTGCCGTTGGCATTGGCGGTCAGTTTGTGATCGCGAGCCTCGGTCCGCCAGGCGAGGCTGTACGTCAGTGTGGTGTCCCAGTCGATGCTCAAGTCTTCGCTTGGCTGGAAGCTCATGGCGTTAACGTGAGCGCTTAGTCCGCCAGCCAGCATCAATAGAACAAGCTGTGTACGAGGGTGCTGTGTTGGTGGGGCGATTATTGTTTTTATCATGTCGTCCTCATGGCCCAGGTCAGACCTGACCGACCTGCATTTCAGGGGGATTGTTGGTGCTGTGGGCGACTATGGAGTCACGACTTGCGCGCAACATCGTCCAAGCGGACTAAGCGATTTGTACGGGGGAACAGCAAACATCGGATCGCTGTAGGAGCCGGCTTGCTGGCGATAGCGTTGTGTCAGATTTCATAAGTGTTGATTGATGCGCCGCCATCGCCAGCAAGCCGGCTCCTACAGGTTCATGGGGTGGCAGCGGGCCTCTCCTTAGTCTTATCGGACGATGAACACCCGGCGTCTGCGGCGAACAATCCCGAGACCGACTGCACCGGGCGAAGATCCGGCGGTGGCGGTTTCTGCCTGATGGGCGCTGAACAAGGGTGATCGCATGAACGCTGCCGGGATCAAATGGGACGAGTGCTGTGATGTGTTGGTGATTGGCTCGGGAGCAGGGGGCATGACCGCTGCGCTGCGCGCTCACGACCTGGGCCTGAATGCGCTGCTGATCGAGAAAAGCGGCGAATATGGCGGCACCTCGGCGGTGTCCGGCGGCGGGATCTGGATCCCCAACAACCACCGGATCAGCGCCATCGGCGGCAGTGATTCGGCAGCCGAAGCGATCGCCTACATCCGCGCCGTGACCAACGGCGAGATCGACGACGGGCGCATCGAAGCCTACGTCGAGCATGGGCGGGAAATGGTCGAGTACCTGGAGCAACACACCCGGGTGCGCTTCGAGGCACAACCTCGTTACTCCGACTACTACCCGGAAGTCGAAGGCGGCAAACCGGGCTATCGCTCGATGGATCCGCAACCGTTCGATGCCGCCGAACTGGGCGAAGAATTCTTGCGCATGCGCGCACCGTCCCCCGGCACCCTGATGATGGGGCGCATGGCGATGACCATGAAAGAGGCGCAAGTGTTGCTGTGCCGCGGCCCTGGCTGGTTGCGCCTGACCCTGCGGGTGATGTGGCGCTACTGGCGTGATCGCGAAGGGCGGCGCTTGTCCCGCCGCGACCGTTTCCTGACCCTGGGCAATGCCCTGATCGGTGCCTTGCGCTGTTCGTTGCAGGATCGCGGCAAGTCGCTGTGGCTCAACTGTGCGCTGGAAGAATTGCTGCTGGTCGGCGACCGGGTCGGCGGGGCGCGGGTCAATCGCAACGGCCAGGTGCTCAACGTCAAGGCGCGCTACGGCGTGATCGTTGCCGCCGGCGGTTTCGAACGTAACCAGGCGATGCGCGAGCAGTATCTGCCGCAACCGTCCCAGGCGAGCTGGAGCGCCACGCCGCCGAACAATACCGGCGACGGCATTCGCGCCGGCCAGGCCATCGGCGCGCGGACCGCGTTGATGGAGCACAGCTGGTGGGCGCCGACCACTTACGTCAAGGGCGAAGAAAAGCAACGTGCGTTGTTTGTCGAACGAACCCTGCCGGGGTGCGTGATGGTCAACGCGGCGGGTGAGCGTTTCGTCAATGAAGCTGCACCCTATACCGACATCGTTTACGCGATGTACGCCAACAACCGCGAAGGCGCCGCGAGCGTGCCGTGCTGGATGGTGTTCGACGCCGAGTTCCGCCGCAAATACCCGTGCGGCGCCTTGCTGCCGGGTTATGCCCAGCGCGATTGGCAATTGCCCGAACACCTGCGCGACTACTTCCACAAGGCGTCGAGCCTGGAAGAACTGGCGACGAAAATCGGCGTCGACGGTGCCGGGCTGGTCCGCAGCGTGCAACGCTTCAACGGCATGGCCGTGCAGGGCGTCGATGAGGATTTCCACAAGGGCGACTCGTTGTTCGACCGCTACTACGGCGACCCGAACGTACAACCCAATCCGTGCCTGGCGCCATTGCTCAAGGGGCCGTTCTACGCGGTGCGCATCGACGCCGGCGACATCGGCACCAAGGGTGGCCTGCTGACCGACGTGCATGCCCGCGTGCTGCACGAGGACGGAGAACCGATCAACGGCCTGTACGCCATCGGCAACAGCGCCGCCTCGATGATGGGCCGTACCTATCCGGGTGCCGGTTCGACCATTGGCCCGGCCATGACCTTCGGTTACCTGGCGGCCAATCACATCAAGCGCCAGAGCGAAACCGCTTCGGCCAAAACCTTGTTCGGGAGTGTCGAATGAATCAGCCACGTCAACAAATCGCTGTTGTTACCGGCGCCAGTCGCGGAGTGGGCCAGGGTATCGCCCTGGCCCTTGGGGCGGCGGGCATGACGGTGTATGTCACTGGCCGTGCCCCGGCGCAAGGCGGGTCGAATTTGTACGGACATGCCTTGAACGGTTCGCTGGAGGACACCGCCGCCGCGATCACCGCCGCCGGTGGGCGCGGTATCGCGGTGGTCTGTGATCACGCCGATGACGCGCAGGTCCAGGCACTGTTTGCGAAGGTCGAAGAGGAATGCGGGCATCTGGATTTGCTGGTGAACAACGCCGCGTTCATCCATGACCAGTTGATCGAACCGGGGCCGTTCTGGGCCAAACCGCTGGAACTGGTGCGCATTCTCGACGTCGGTCTGCGCTCGGCCTACATCGCCAGTTACTACGCGGCCCCGCTGTTGCTGAAAAGTGTCCAGGGGCTGATTTGCTTCACTTCGTCATTCGGCGCCGGCTGCTACATGCACGGCCCGGCGTATGGTGCGCAAAAGGCCGGCGTCGACAAGCTGGCGGCCGACATGGCGATCGATTTCGAAGGGCAGGGCGTGGCGGCGTTGTCGCTGTGGCTTGGCCCGCAACTGACCGAACGCACGAAGATTGCCGGCGAGCAGCATGGCGAGCAGTACCAGGCGTTTCTGGCCCACGCCGAAACCCCGCAATTCAACGGGCGGGTGATCCATGCCTTGCTCAATGATCCGCAGTTGATGGCGTTGTCCGGGCAGACCCTGATCACCGCCGAAATCGCCCCCGGCTATGGCATCAGCGAAGCCGAAGGCCGCCAGCCACCGTCCCATCGCGCCATGCTCGGCGATCCGCGCCAGCAGCATCCGGCGCGGGTGGTCTGACTCAGATTAAGTAAGACAAACACAATACCTGTGGGAGCGGGCTTGCTCGCGAAAGCGGCATGTCAGTCAACAATAATGTTGAGGCTGATGACCCCTTCGCGAGCAAGCCCGCTCCCACAGTTGATCGGTGTCGGACGCGAAAACCGAGGACATCCTCCGACTTGGATTGCGATTAACCGACTGGCTGCAATGCCCACTCGCGCAACACATTCTTGGTCACTTTCCCCGCCGCATTGATCGGCATCTTCTGCAGCACCTGGACCCGGCGCGGCACCTTGTAGTTGGCCATCTGCTCACGGCACCAGGCGAGGAAGCGTGCCTGCTCGATCTCGATGCCTGGCGCGGGCAGCAGGAACGCCATTGCCACCTCACCCATGCGCTCGTCAGGAATGCCGATCACCGCGGCCTGGGCCACGCCCGGATAGGTCAGCAGGCACTGTTCGATCTCCGCCGGGTATACGTTGAAGCCGCCGGTGATGAACATGTCCTTGAGGCGGTCGGTGATGCGCAGGTAACCCTGTTCATCGAGCATGCCGATGTCGCCGGTGTGCAGCCAGCCGTCGGCGTCGAGTAGTTCCTGGCTGGCTTCGGGGTTATTGAGATAACCCTGCATCAGGTTGTAGCCGCGAATCTGCACTTCGCCGGGGATGTTGGCCGGCTGGCTGCGACCGTTGTTGCCGACACAGCGCACTTCTACGCCAGGCATGGCCCGGCCACTGGTGTTGGCGACCCGTTCCGCCGAGTCGCCGGAGCGGCAGATCGTGGCGAAACCGCAGACTTCCGTCAGGCCGTACGCGGTGACGATGGTGGCGAAGCCCAGTTCGTCGCGCATGCGGTGGATCATCTCCACCGGAATCGCTGCCGCCCCGGTCACCGCCACGCGCAAGGAGCTGAGGTCGAATTGGTTGCGTTGCGGATGGGCCAGCAACGACTGATACAACGTCGGTGGCCCGGGCAACACGGTGATGCGTTCGCGCTGCACGCATTCGAGCACGGCCTGCACGTCGAACACCTGCTGCGGCAGGATGGTGCAGCCGCGCATCAGCGCCGCGAGCCAGCCGGCCTTGTAGCCGAAGGAATGGAAGAACGGATTGACGATCAGGTAGCGATCACTCTCGCGCAAACCGACGATATCGCTCCAGTCGCGCACGATGCGCAGGTTCTGGCCGTGGCTGGTCATCACGCCTTTGGGTTTGCCGGTGGTGCCGGAAGTAAACAGCACATCGGACAAGGCCTGCGGGCCAACGCTCTGTTCGCGGGTGCGCAGGGCCAGGTGCGGCACGTCGTCCGCCAGGTCCATGAACCGTTCCCACGCCAGGGTGCCCGAATTGGCGCCGCGCAGGCTGACGATGTGGCGCAACTCAGGCAGGTCTTCCGAGGCCAGCATGCCGGGGTAGTCCGCGCCGAGGAACTCGCCGATGGCAAACAGCACGCAGGTGCCGCTTTCGCGCAGGATGTAGCCGGCCTCGCTGCCCTTCATCCGGGTGTTGAGCGGCACCAGGGCCGCGCCGACACTTTGCAGGGCGCCGGCGGCGACGATCCATTCCCACACGTTGGGCGCCCAGATCGCCACGCGGTCCCCGACCTGTACGTCGAGGGCCAGCAATGCGCGGGCAGCCTGGCGGCGCAGTTGGTCGAGTTGTCGGTAGCTGATGACGTGGCCCGCGTCCTCGATGGCCGGGCGGTCGCCGTAGGCCTGGGCAGCGTTGGCGAACAGTTGAGCAATGGTCAGTGCGGTGGCGACAGGCGGCATGGGGCCTCCCCGGTTAGAAGACATGTACGAAAAAGGGAGTAGGCCGGGCAGGGCGCCCGGCCGGATTGCGAATTACTGGGCGGGCGGGGCGAAACGGCGACCGGCGGAGAAACCGCCGTCCACGGCGATCATCTGGCCGCTGACAAAGGACGCTTCGTCGGAGGCCAGGAACAGCGCGACGTTGGCCACTTCTTCCGGTTGCCCGGAGCGGTTGAGCATGTGCTGCGAGGCGAAAAACGCGTGGAACGCATCATTGTCACGGACCATGCTGGTCATCGGCGTTTCGATCAGGCCCGGGCACAGGCCGTTGACGCGAACGTTGGCGTAACCGTAGTCGATGGCCATCGAGCGGGTCAGCTGGTTGATGCCGCCCTTGGACACGTTATAGGCCACGTTGCCGTCGCAACCTTGCAGGCCGAAGATCGAACCGACGTTGATGATCGAGCCGCCGCGTTGTTCCACCATCGACGCCAGCGCGTACTTGCTGGTGAGCATGCTGCCGGTCAGGTTGATGTCCATCACCCGTTGCCAGTTGGCGGTGGTGGTCTGGGTCACGCTGCCCTGGTCGGCGACGCCGGCGGCGTTGACCAGTACATCGATGCGCCCGAAGCGGCTGATGACTTCTTGCATGACCTGTTGCACCTGCGCTTCGTCGCGCACGTCGAGGGTCATGAACAGGCCGGGAAAGTCCGCCGGTGCACTGCCGATGTCCAGCCCGACCACTTGCGCGCCTTCGGCCGCGAAACGGCGCACGCAGGCCAGACCGATCCCCGAAGCGCCGCCGGTGACCACCGCGACCTTATTCTGCAAACGAGCCATAACTGCACCTCTTTATTGTTGTGGGCTAATGCTGTGGCCGAGTCTAACCGCAGACCGGGCCTGGGTGATCGTCCGTTGAGACTAAGGCCAATATTGGTCGGACAGCGGAAACCTGTGGCGAGGGGGCTTGCCCCCGTTCGGCTGCGAAGCAGTCGTCGCTTCGAGATTTTGGGGCCGCTTCGCAGCCCAACGGGGGCAAGCCCCCTCGCCACAGGTACAGTGTTTGTCCTGAATATCAATCCGGGAATTTCAGGCGTACCTTCGCCCCGGTCGGGCGGCTTTGGCAGGCCAGTGTCCAGCCGTCGGCGAGTTCTTTTGCGCTCAACACATCGTTGCGCGCCAACTGAACCTCACCTTCCTTGACCACGCACATGCAGGCCCCACAGAAACCTTCTTCACAGGATGACGGCACGTCCAGCCCGGCAGCCTTGCAACTTTGCAGCAGGGTGTCACCCGGCTGGCAGGCAATTTCGTGTTGCTGGCCATCGAGTTCGACGATCAATGCTTCACAGTGGGAACCCATCGCGGCCTCGCGGGCGAGGGCTTCTTCGGCCAGCAGTTCGTCAGGGTCTGGCGGTGAGACGAAACGTTCGACATGGATGTGTTCGGCCGCCTCACCCAGCGCCAGCAACGTGCGTTCCACGGTGTCCATGAACGGGCCCGGCCCGCAGATGAAGTAGTCGCCGCCGGCCGATCCGCGCAGCAGATGACGGACCTGATGGTCCGTCAGGAACCCCTGCACCGAATCGAGGACGTGCACCACGTGCAGTTGATCAGGATGCGCCTTGATCAACCGGCACAGCTCGTCCTTGAAAATCACCGACGCTTCATCGCGGTTGGCGTAGATCAATTTGATCGGCCGCTGGCTGCTGTGCAGCACCGACTTGAGAATGGAGAACACCGGGGTGATGCCCGAGCCGCCACCGAACAAGACCAGGGGTTTTTCGCTGTTTGCCTGCGGGTCCAGGCAGAAAAGCCCGGCCGGTGGCAGCACTTCCAGCCAGTCGCCGACCTGGACTTCGTTCATCCAGTTCGACACCCGGCCACCGTCGACCCGTTTTACCGTGACCTTGGGCAGCGCATCCGCGAGGGGCGAGCTGGCCATGGAGTAGCAGCGGGTCAACAATTTGCCAGCGAAGGGCACGCGAAAACTCAGGAACTGGCCCGGTTTGTAGTGAAAGCGCTCACGCAGGTTTGGCGGTACGTCCAGCACCAGCGAGCGCGCGTCAGCGGTCTCGTCGATCACCGCACACACTTGCAATGAGACGCTTCCCGTCGTCGATTCAGCCGGGGTCAGGTTCTGTTGTTGCGTGCCCATATTCACCTCGACCTCAGAGCCCGCTGATCAGTTGGGCATTGTCGACGCGGATCTCGGCACCGTTGACGAATCGCGACTCGTCGGTGGCGAGGAACAGCACCACGTTGGCAATGTCCCGTGGCGCGGCCATACGGTTCATCGGGTCCTGGTCGAGAGCTTCCTGCGGGATTGGCTGACCACCGGCCAGGGCCTGGGTCATCGGTGTGTTCACGCCATCGGGGTGCACGCTGTTGCAACGGATGCGGTAGCCCTGTTGCTTGCAGTGCAGGGCGATGGAACGGGTCATCGCCGCCACCGCGCCTTTGGAGGCCGAGTAAGCGCAGAACATCGGCATGGCGCCCAACGCCGCGACCGACGACATGTTGATGATCGAGCCGCCACCGGTTTCCTTCATGGCCTGGATCGCGTACTTGCAGCCGAGGAAGTAGCCTTCGCCGTTGATCTTCTGCACCTTCTGCCACAGCTCCAGGGTGGTGTCTTCGATGCTGCCCAGGGCCAGGATCGCGGCGTTGTTGACCAAAACGTCGAGGCGGCCGAAGTGTTCGACGGTGGTTTTGATCACGTGTTGCCAGTCGCTTTCGCTGGCGATGTCGTGGCGGATGAACAGCGCATTGGCGCCGATTTCCGCAGCGGCCTGACGACCGGCCTCTTCATTGAGGTCGGTCAGTACCACCTTGGCGCCTTCGCGGGCCAGCAGCAGGGCGTCTTCGCGACCGATGCCGCTGGCGGCGCCGGTGATGATGCAGACTTTGCCTTCTACACGTTGCATTGTTGTTCTCCTGATCGTGCGGTTTGAAGTGCGAATTGGTCGGCCGCGTGGGCAGCTGCCCGGCGACCTGAGTAAATGCAATCGGCCAGTGACAGGCCGGAGACATACAGGTTGGAGGCGACCCCGACCGCATTGCGGCCGGCGCTGTAGAGACCGTTTATTGGCTGGCCGGCGTGGTCCAGCACCCGACCGCTGTCCTCGCAGACCTTCAGCCCGCCCAGGGTGATGACCGGGCAGGGGAAGAGTTTGCTGTCAAAGGACAGGTCGAGGGCGTACCACGGACCCTGGTCGAGGTTGGCGAGCATCGCGGCGGACTTGCCGAACTCGTCGGCGACCTCACCCCGTGCCGCGCGGGAATAGCGTTCGACACTTTGGCGCAGCAGTTCCGGCGGCAGGTTGCAGCGCTTGGCCAACCCGGCCAGGCTGGCGCTGCGCTTGGCGTTGAACACCAGGTTGAGCAGCACCGGCAGGCGCTGGAAATTCCACACCTTGCCCGGACCGACTTGACTGAGTGCTTCTCGAACCAGCGCCCGATTGAGAATCAGGATGGCGCGGCCGTCCTGTTCCTCGACCATGGCGTGGCCGAGGGTCGCGCCGTAGATTTCTTCGTTGGCGTAACGCTGTCCGCGAGCATTGACGATCAGTCCCCGGGCCCAGGCCAATGGCGGGTTGATGAAACGCCAGGCGCTGACCTTGTCCATCCGCGCCACGTCGCCGCCGGCACTCTGGCCCAGGGCGATGCCGCTGCCATTGCACCCGGTGGCACCCAGCGGCAAACCGGCCAGGTACTGCGGCGCGTGTTGGCGCACCAGATCGCGGTTGAAGATAAAACCGCCGCTGCTCAACAGCACCGCCTGTTCGGCGCGAATCAGTTGCCGAATGGCGCTGGTCTGTTCGATGCGCCGCTGACGGGCGCGCAAGCGGTCGGCCAACGCCGGAGCATACATATGAATGGCAGCGGCCCAGCGTGACAGACGCGCGTGCTTTTTGGCTGCGCGGCTACCCGGCGGCAATTGCCAGGCTTCGACGCCGAGGACCTTGTCGTCGAGGTCGAGGACCAGCCGCCGCACTTCGCACTGGCTACGCAGGCGTGCACCGTGGCGCAAGGCGCTGGCCTTGAGCGGGGCGAACAGGCTGGCACCGGACATGCCCGGGCCTTTGGTGCGGTGGCCGCGAGGAGCCGGCTTGGCGCTGGCAGCATAGGCCGGCACGGCTTCGTTGCCGGAGTAATAGAGGTAGTACTGGTCGCTCGGGTACGAGGTTTTGTGCGGCGGCACACTGGCTTCGAAGGCGGCGCCTTGTCGCTCCAGCCAGGCCAGTTGCTCGCGGCTGCCGTCGCAGAAATTGCGCAATGTCGCGTGGCTGACGGCTTCGCCGACTTCCTGGCGCAGGTAGTTGAACATGGCGTCGCTGGTGTCTTCATAGCCAGCCTGACGCTGATACGGCGTACCGCCGCCGGCATACACCACGCCGCCGCTGAGTGCGGTGGCGCCGCCGCCTTCGAAGCGATCCAGGGCGAGTACTGACAGGCCGCGAGTGCTGGCTTCGATGGCGGCACAGGCGCCGGCACCGCCAAACCCGACGATCAGCAAGTCGCAGCGCTCATCCCATGGCAACTGGTCGGCGCTGTTCACTCGCAACGCCGTCAACCGGTTCAGGCTGTCCATGTTCGGGCCTCAGCCAGCAGCAGCGAGAGAAGGGGCCGGTTTGGCGGTGGTGGTGTAGCTGCCGTCGAGGTAGACCAGCGGGGTGATCTCGGCGGTGGTGTGGATTTGCAGGATGCGACCGATGAATACGGTGTGGGTGCCGTAGCTGAAGTGGCCGTCCTGGCGGCAGAGGATCGCCGACTGTGCGTCACCCAGGTAAGGAATGCCGCCTGGGCTGGTCAGCCAGTTGCCACGGTCGAAGCGTGCTTCGCCCTTGATCGCGCCGCTGCACAGGTTGGCCAGGTCTTGTTGTTCGACGCCGAGGATGTTGACGCAGAAGTCGGCGCCGGTCGCGAGTGCGGCGTGGGGCGAGGCGGTCTTGTTGACGCAGATCAGCAGCGATGGCGGTTCGGTGCTCAGGGAGTCGACCGCGGTGGCGGCCATGGCGAAGCGTTCGGAGCCGTTGCTGGTGCTGATAATGGTGACGGACTTGGCCAGGCGGCGCATGGCCTGGAGCATGTCGGCTTTGAGGTTGGCGTCGTTCATCGCACTGGGCCTTTTTGTTGGTTGGGTAGTGCGATGGATTCTTGCTCTGACGTCCATCTGTAACATCGTCCGAGGGGACTAGGCCTTGGCGGCCTCTGGGCCGACCAGGCTGCCGGGTTGATTGAGTACATATCCGTTGCTGCGGTGACGGCGGCTTATGGTTTCGCCCTTACGGCGAGTCCCTTTTGGCAAACGCCCCAAAAGGAACCAAAAGGTCTCGCCCCTGGCGTACGGCCCCTCGCTTAGGCTCGGGGTTCCTTCGCTCCGGCATTCATCCGGTGGCATCGCCCTCCGGTTGGCTTCGCTGGCACCTACATGCGATGAGTTCGACTGCGTCGAACGGCGCTGCGCGCCCATCCCCGGATGAACACCTCCGCTCAGCCTCCCGAGGGGGCGGGTGGATCAAGATCAAGAGCTGCAGGCGAGCTAACGCTCGGCCTGATGAGTGGTGAGGGGCGTGGGTGTACGTCGATTTGCCTTTGCTCTTCTGTGGGAGCGGGCTTGCTCGCGAAGGCGGCCTGTCGGCCGACCAATTTCTTGCAGACATACCCGGTCAAACTGTAGGAGCTGGCTTGCCAGCGATGGCGGCCTACCAGCCGCCCAATCTCTTTCAGACGCACTCAATCCTTGTAGGAGCTGGCTTGCCAGCGATGGCGGCCTACCAGCCGCCCAATCTCTTTCAGACGCACTCAATCCTTGTAGGAGCTGGCTTGCCAGCGATGGCGGCCTACCAGCCGCCCAATCTCTTTCAGACGCACTCAATCCTTGTAGGAGCTGGCTTGCCAGCGATGGCGGCCTACCAGCCGCCCAATCTCTTTCAGACGCACTCAATCCTTGTAGGAGCTGGCTTGCCAGCGATGGCGGCCTACCAGCCGCCCAATCTCTTTCAGACGCACTCAATCCTTGTAGGAGCTGGCTTGCCAGC
>NZ_JAHBDR010000078.1:0-45543 GCF_019956575.1 Pseudomonas sp. A-R-19 | reverse complement strand
GGCGATGGATTCAAGTGCGCCGCGTTTATCCTGCTTACACGCGTTATCGTTAACGACCATCGCTGGCAAGCCAGCTCCTACAAGGGACCGCGTGACCTACAAATCCTGTAGGAGCCGGCTTGCCGGCGATGGATTCAAGTGCGCCGCCTTTATCCTGCTTACACGCGTTATCGTTAACGACCATCGCTGGCAAGCCAGCTCCTACAAGGGACCGCGTGACCTACAAATCCTGTAGGAGCCGGCTTGCCGGCGATGGATTCAAGTGCGCCGCGTTTATCCTGCTTACACGCGTTATCGTTGACGTCCATCGCGAGCAGGCTCGCTCCTACAGGGGTCAATCGACGTAGCCGAACTTCACCGCATGGCTTTGCTGCGCCTGGTTGCGCGTGGCGAGGCAGTAATACAGCGGGCATGTCACCACCAGCCCGACCAGCCACGACAGGTCCGCGCCGTCTACCAGATTGGCGTACGGCCCGACGTACAGTGAAGTATTGGCGAATGGCAGCTGCACGATGATGCCGATGAAGTAGGCAATGATCGCGTGCCAGTTGAAGCGCCCGTAGATGCCGCCGTCAGCGCGGAAGATCGAGGCGATGTCATAGCGGCGACGCTTGATCAGGTAGAAGTCGATCAGGTTGATCGAGGCCCACGGCACCAGCACCAGCAGCAGCGCCAGGATCAGGCCGATGAACTGCGAAATGAAATTCGTCGAAGCGCCCAGCGCCACCACGCAGCAGCCCGCCAGCACGATGCTCGACAACAGCACGCGCACCTTGATGCTCGGCGTCCACTGGCTGGCGAAGGTCTGGATCGAAGTGATGATCGACAGCACCGCGCCATACAGATTCAAGGCGTTGTGGCTGATGATATTGAGCAGGAACAACACCATGAGGATCGGCCCCAGCCAACCGGTGGACTGCTTGACCGCCGCCATCGCCTCGGTACCTTCCGGGGTTGCCAGTACCGCCACGGCACCGAAGGTGAACGACAGGATCGTGCCCAGTGTTGCCCCCAGGTAGGTGGCGAAGAACGGCCGGGTGATGCCGATGTCCGCCGGCAGGTAGCGCGAGTAGTCCGACACGTAAGGCGAGAAGCTGATCTGCCAGATGATCCCCAGCGACACCGTGGCCAGCCAGCCGGACAGGTTGAACGCACCGCGGGTGAAGAAGTCTGCCGGCAGGTCATGGGCGAAAATGTAGAGGAAACCGGCAAGCAACGCGCCGCCCATCACCCAGGTACCGATACGGTTGAGGGTATGGATGAAGCGGTAGCCGATCACCCCAATGGCGGTAGCGCTAAGGGCACCGATGAGGATGCTGGCCGGCACCGGGACCGATGGCGCAATGCCGACAATCGATTTACCCGCCAGCACGATGTTGGAGATGAAGAAGCCGATGTAGATCAACGCCGCGAAGAACACGATCAGCAGCGCGCCATAGCGGCCGAACTGGCCACGGCTCTGCACCATCTGCGGAATGCCCATGCACGGCCCCTGGGCCGACGCGAGGGCAATCACCACGCCGCCGACCATGTGCCCGAGCGCAATCGCCAGCAGGCCCCAGAACAGATTGAGGTGGAACACCTGGACCACCATGGCGCCGGTGACGATGGGCAGTGGCGCGATGTTGGTGCTGAACCACAGGGTGAAAAGATCGCGGGCCTTCCCGTGGCGCTCTGCGAGTGGAACGTAGTCGACCGTGTGGTTCTCGATCAACGGATCTTGCCGGGACATCTGGGACATGTGCATGAACTCGAGTTTGTCTGTTCTTATCTTTGTATGAAGCCAAACCGGGGGGACTCTCTGGCCGCCCCTCAGATGCGGACCATATTATGGTATTCCAAACTTTAAACAAGACTGATCCGGTCTTTGAACAAGCATCTGAACCGGCATCCTGCCCGATTCACACCGGCGTTTGCTAGCTTAAGGCCCCGTATTCATTGACTTTCCGACGAGAGCCGTACGTTTATCGGTTCACCTAAAAAGACCTTGCATTCGATGTATTACGGTATACCATCAGACCTACAAACCTATAAAAACGCGTCACACCACCCGAGGACCGTCCAATGATCGATGCCGCCATCTACAAACAAGTCATGGGTTCGTTCCCGTCTGGAGTGACCGTGATCACCACCCTGGATGACGACGGGCAGATCGTCGGCCTGACCGCCAGCGCCTTCAGCTCGCTGTCGATGGACCCGGCCCTGGTACTGTTCTGCCCCAACTACAGCTCCGATTCCTACCCGGTGTTGATCAAGAACAAACGCTTTGCCATCCACGTGCTGTCCGGCGGCCAGCAAACCGAAGCCTATGCCTTCGCACGCAAAGGCAAGGACAAGGCCCAGGGGATCGAGTGGACGCTCAGCGAGTTGGGCAACCCGATTCTGGCCAACGCCACGGCGGTCATCGAATGTGAACTGTGGCGCGAATACGAAGGCGGCGACCACGCCATCATGGTTGGCGCCGTGAAAAACCTGATCGTGCCCCGCCAGACCAGCGGGCCACTGGTGTATTGCCACGGCAAGATGGGTGCCCTGCCCGTTCTGGCCTGATCCCTCTGAAATCACCGCGTACCCCTGTGGGAGCGGGCTTGCTCGCGAAAGCGAACTTCCAGGCGACATAGGTGTTGACTGACACTCCGTCTTCGCGAGCAAGCCCGCTCCCACATTGGTTAGCGTTAGCCGCGAAGAGAAGTCATTTGCGGAAATAATGTATTATGGTATACCAATATTCAACAGGCCCGCGATCGACAGGCCAACAACAACAGATCCGAGGTAAGCGTCATGAAGTTTTCCCTGTTCGTACACATGGAACGTTGGGACGAAAGCGTCAGCCACCGCCAGTTGTTCGAAGACTTGACCGAACTGACCCTGATGGCCGAAGCCGGTGGTTTCAGCACCGTTTGGATCGGCGAACACCACGCCATGGAATACACCATCTCGCCGAGCCCGATGCCGCTGCTGGCTTATCTGGCGGGCAAGACCACCACCATTCACCTGGGCGCCGGCACCATCATCGCGCCGTTCTGGCATCCACTGCGGGTGGCCGGTGAGTGTGCATTGCTCGACGTGATCAGCAACGGGCGCATGGAAGTCGGTCTGGCCCGTGGCGCCTACCAGGTCGAGTTCGACCGCATGGCCGGCGGCATGCCTGCCTCCTCCGGCGGCCAGGCGCTGCGGGAAATGGTCCCGGTGGTGCGCGCGCTGTGGAACGGCGACTACGCCCATGACGGCGACATCTGGAAATTCCCGACCTCCACCAGCGTACCCAAGCCGATCCAGCAACCGAACCCGCCGATGTGGATCGCCGCCCGCGACCCGGATTCGCACAACTTCGCCGTGGCCAACGGTTGCAATGTCATGGTCACGCCACTGATGAAAGGCGACGAAGAAGTCCTCGACCTGAAGAACAAGTTCCAGGCCGCGCTGGACAACAATCCTGGCGTGCCG
This sequence comes from Pseudomonas sp. A-R-19, assembly GCF_019956575.1. Taxonomy (NCBI): domain Bacteria; kingdom Pseudomonadati; phylum Pseudomonadota; class Gammaproteobacteria; order Pseudomonadales; family Pseudomonadaceae; genus Pseudomonas; species Pseudomonas sp. A-R-19. Next base: position 42,096 of record NZ_JAHBDR010000078.1, on the reverse strand, counting down.
CGCCCGCAACTGATGGTGCTGCGTCACACCCACGTGCACACCGCCGACGATCCGCAGGGCTGGGAAGTCGGGGCCAAGGCGATCTCGAAGTTCTACCGCACCTTCGATGCCTGGTTCGGCAACAAGACCACCCCGGTCAACGGCTTCCTCGCGCCAAGCCCGGAAGAGAAATTCGCCGGGCGCCCAGAGTTCGAACTGGAGAGCCTGCACAGGACCGCCATGATCGGCACCCCGGAAGAAATCATTCCGCGCATCAAGTACTACCAGGAACTGGGGGTCGACGAATTCAGCTTCTGGTGCGATAACAGCCTGCCCCACGCGGAAAAGAAAAAATCCCTGGAGCTGTTCATCAAGCATGTGGTGCCAGCGTTCCGGTAGGCATTTGTCCCCTGTAGGAGCGAGCTCGCTCGCGATGGACGCCAACGATAACGCGCGCCTTCTGAATGACTGCGTTGCCCCGAAGTTTTTCGCGAGCAGGCTCGCTCCTACAGGTATGCATTTGTCCTGTGGGAGCAGGCGTTCCCACAAGGGTCGATTCCAATGCGTACTGGTCGTCTCCCATCACTCACCCTTCCTTCCGGCGCCGCGCGGGCTTACCTGCGCGGTGAATCGTGCGCCTCACACCTGCATTTCAAGCGCCTGCGCGCCAGCGTTGCGGCCAAGCAGAACGGCTTCTGGCAAATAGTTCACTGAGCCCACCCGAACAGCCAATCACGCATCCCGCGTCTCGCCATGGCCTGGCGCGTACGGTGCATCGTGTTTCGCCTTTGATCAGGTTTGCCCAATGAACAATAACAACGCGCTGTTGATCATCGACATGCAGCAGGAGGACGGTTTCGTCCTGGAGAACTTCGACAGGGTCATCGCCCAGACCGCCGCCCTGCTCGATACTGCCCGCCATCAGCGGATGCCTGTCATCTATACCCGCCACATCAATCAGGCCGACGGCAGTGACCTGCCCCCCGGCGAACCCCTGGCAACCGACGGTGGCCCCGGCAGCTACCGCGCCGGCACCCGGCAAGTGGAAATCATCGAGTCGCTGACGCCGCAGCCCGGTGAATGGGTCATCGACAAGGGGCGTTACAGTGCCTTTCACCGCACCGACCTCGAGGCCCGGCTCAAGGCACTGGAGGTCGACACGCTGATCGTCTGCGGCGTGCTGACCGATGTCTGCGTGCTCACCAGTGTGTTCGATGCCTTCGCCCTCGGTTATCGCGTGCGCCTGGTCAGCGATGCCTGCACCACGACCACCGAGGCCGGGCATTACTCGGCCCTGTTGATCATGGCCAACTGGGTCTATTCGCTGGAAATCCTCACCACGACCGAATGCCAGCGCGCCCTGCAACAACTCGATTACGTCAGCCTGATCCCCGGGCAGCCGGACCTGTTCGCCCACCAGCCCCACGAGCTGCCAGGCACCATCGCCCGCCTGCAATCCCATCTCGTCCGGACTCAGGAGTGATCGCCATGCAAGTCGAAAAACGAAGCATCGATTTCATCCCCGAGACCGAACGCCATGGCAAACCGGGTTCGCTGTTCTATATCTGGTTCGGCGCCAACATGAACATCACCACCATCGCCTCCGGCGTCTTGCCGGTGGTGATGGGGCTCAACCTGTTCTGGAGTGCGCTGGCGATCATCATCGGCTCGCTGCTGGGGGCGATTTTCATGGCCTCCCACTCGGCCCAGGGACCGAAGCTGGGCATTCCGCAAATGATCCAGAGCCGGGCGCAATTCGGCGTGTGGGGGGCGGTGTTGCCGCTGCTGTTCGTGATGCTGATCTACCTGGGCTTCTTCGTCAGCAACACCTTGCTCGCGGCCCAGGCACTGGAGTCGGTCAGCCCGCTGCCGATGTCCGGCAATATCTACCTGATCGGCGCGTTGTGTTTCGTCGTCGCACTCTATGGCTATCGGTTGATTCACCGCTTGCAGAAGCTGTTGTCGATCCTGTCGCTGCTGGTGTTCGTGGCCGCCACGGCGCTCGCCTTGCAGTTGCCGATCCCGACCGAACAATGGCTGCCGACCGGCTTCTCGCTGTCGAAGTTCCTGGTGGCGGTGAGCATCGCCGTGACCTGGCAGTTGTCCTACGCGCCTTACGTCGCCGACTACTCGCGCTACCTGCCGAGCAACACCCCGACTGCGCAGGTGTTCTGGTACAGCTACGCCGGCACGGTCAGCGGTGGCGCGTGGATGATGATTCTCGGGGCAATCCTGAGCGTCGGCATCGGCGACTTTTCCAGCAACGTCGGCGGGCATGTCGCCGGCTTGTTCGGCACTGGCGCGGTGCTGCTGTTCGCCTTCATCGTCTACGGCCAGGTGTCGATCAACGTGTTCAACCTGTACGGCGCGTTCATGTCGACCATCACCGTGATCGAGCCTTTCGCCCGACTCAAGGTGACCCCGCGAGTACGCGGCGTGTTCATGCTGCTGATCAGCCTGGTGGCCACGGCCCTGTGTACCATCAGTCAGGACGACTTCATCAACTTCTTCCTCAACTTCATCTTCTTCATGAGCTATTTCCTGATCCCGTGGACGGCGATCAATCTGGTCGACTACTACTGCCTGCGCAAAGGCCAGTACCGGATTGACGACATCTTCGACCTGAACGGCATCTACGGGCGCATCAACTGGATCGCCTGCGGCAGTTTCGTGCTGGCGATTGCCCTGGAGATTCCGTTCATGAACACCACGCTGTACGTCGGCCCGGTGGCCACGGCGCTGGACGGGGTGGATCTGGCGTGGATCGTCGGGTTGCTGGTGCCGGCGTTGAGTTATTACTGGTTGATGAAGCTCGGCAAGCGGGCGCTGGTGGCAGAATCCGCATAACGAAGATCGCCTGTAGGAGCTGGCTTGCCAGCGATGGTGGCTTGCCTGACACAGCGCATCGTCCGGTTCGCCAGCAAGCCGGCTCCTACAGGTCCGGGATAAATTCCAGGCAAAAAAAATCCCAGGCAGCTGATGGACGCCTGGGATTTAAAAATGCATAAACCGTGGTGGTGAACGCGGCGCGGATATTACGGAATATTTCACCCTGTAACAAGATATTTTTATTCACTATCCAGTTACTAATCGCTCTAAGCCCTTATATATCCACATATTTTCCAAGGGAAACTAGAGGAACCAGCGATACTCCCGCGCGCTGATATCATGCAAAAATGCCAGATGATCCTGACGCTTGTTTTCGCAGTAGACGTCCACAAACTCCGCCCCCAAGCCTTCGCGCAGCGAAGCATGACTTTGCATGGACTGCACGGCTTCAAGCATTTCCAACGGAAAATCGATGCCACTGCCGCGGTCTTCGTTGAGCGGTGCAATCGGCTCGCGCTCCCCTTCCAGGCCTTGCTCCAACCCCACCAGAATTGCCGCCAACGCCAGATACGGGTTGGCATCGGCGCCCGCCAGGCGATGTTCGATGCGCAGGTTCTTGACGTCCGACTCCGGAATACGCAAGCACGCATCGCGATCCTCGAAACCCCAACTGGCGCGGGACGCGACGTTCACGGTGCCGCTCAAGCGGCGCATGGCGTTGTGGTTCGGGGCAAAAATCGGCATGCAGTGCGGCAATACATCCAGGCAACCGGCCACGGCATGGCGCAGCGCCCTCTGCCCGTTCGCCGCCAGCAGGTTGTTGCCAGCCTGGTCATACAGGCTGACATGCACGTGCATGCCGCTGCCGGGGTGCTGCAGGTAGGGTTTGGCCATGAAGCTGGCGCGGTAGTTGTGCTTGAGCGCCACGCCCCGGGTGCTGCGGCAGAACAGGGCGGCCCAGTCGGCGGCGCGCAGGCCGTCATCGCAATGGCCGAAGTTGATTTCGAACTGGCCCGGGCCGAGCTCGGCGGTGATCACCGTGGCATCGACGCCTTGCTCACGCGCGGTCTCGACCATTTCATCGAGCACCGGGGCGAATCGCGACAAGCGCTCGATGTGCATGTTCGGCTGATCATCGGCATCGCCGCTCAGCTCGTCACGGGGAAATTGCGGCAAGCCGTCCTTCAGGCGGCTGTCGAACAGGTAGAACTCCAGCTCGAAGGCCACCACCGGGAAAATGCCTTTACGATGCAGCCGGTTCAACACCCGCGCCAACACTTCGCGTGGTTCGAACTCGATAGGTTTTTCCGTGCCGTCGGAGGTGATCAGCATCTGGCCCAAGGGCTGCTTTTCCCAGCTCACCAACTTCAAGGTGCCAGGCACCAAGCGGCGCAACGCATCCGGGTCACCGTCGTTGAAGCAGTAATCACCGATCTTGAACAGCCCGCCCTGAGTGCCGAGTAGCACGCAGTTCTGCGGCAGCTTCAGGGCACTGCCGGCGGCGACTTTTTCCAGCATCTCGATCGGGTAGCGCTTGCCGTAGAAATGCCCCGGAATGTCCAGGGAGATCAGGTCGACGTAACGCACTTCGGGGTTGCAGTGGCGGAAGTTGCGAACCTCGGCCAGCAGTTCAGAGCACACAGCATCCATCGTTTTGTTCCTTGTTGTTATCAGGTGTAAACCCAAAGCACGCGGGTCGGTTGGTCGGACAGGTTGCCGTAGCGGCAGTGCGCATGGCTGGCCAGTTGAAAGCTGTCGCCGGGATGCAGGGTCACCGGTTCGTTGTCGTCGAGCCACAGGGTCAGCTCGCCTTCGAGGACGTAACCGCCCTGCTCCGAGCTGTCCTTCATGTGCCGGTCACCACTGCTGGCGCCGGGCTCCAGCTGGCTTTCGAGCATCGAGAACGAGGCGCGCATTTTTGGCGAGACGAGGATGTCGGTGATGCCGTCGGCGTAGTACAGCGTGCGGCGCTCGTCCGGGCGGGTGACCCAGGGCAAGGCCATGGGTTTGGGCAGGCTGTAGAAATAGGTGGTCGGCACGCCCAGGGTTTCGCTGATGGCGGTCAGGTCCGCCACCGTCGGGCGCGACAGACCGCGCTCGACCTGGGACAGAAAACCGACCGAGCGACCGATTTTGTCCGCCAAGTCCTTCAGGGTGTACTTCTTGTGCTTGCGCAGGTCCTGGATCAGGATCGCCAGCGCCGAGATTTCTTCTTGCATGTCCATCTAGAGGCTTCCAGAAAGTGTCGCTTCAAATGCTGTCGCGCAGTCGATACCAGGCCTTGCCGATGGCTTCCAGCGGAGCGGCCAGGTATTTGCCGCCGGGAAAACTGCCGTTGTTCAGGTCCTGGTACAGGGACAATTCGTCGGGCTGACCGAGTACCGCGTCAGATACCGCCCGCGCCGCGGCCAGTGTCGGCAGCACACCATGCCCGGAATAACCCTGCATCCAGTACAGATCACCTCGCCGGCCGATATCCGGGGTGCGCTTGAGGGTCAGGTCGATGTGTCCGCCCCAGGCAAACTCCAGCTCGACGCCGGTGAGCTGCGGGAACACACGTTCGAGGAACGGTCGGGTCGCCGCCGCGATGTCCTTGGGCATCCCGCCCAGGTAAGTGCAACCGCCGCCGAACAGCAGACGGTTATCCGGGGTGCGACGGAAATAATCGAGCACGAACTGGTTGTCGGTCACGCACACGTTGCTCGGCAGCAGCGCCGTGGCCTGGTCCTTGGTGAGCGGCGCGGTCGCCACCTGATAAGTCCCGACCGGCAACACGCAACTGGCCAGTTGCGGGTCGAGCCGATCGAGGTAAGCGTTGCACGCCAGCACCAGCACATCGGCGCGAATACGACCGCGCTCGGTCGTCACAACAAAACCTTCGCCCTCCTCGCCATAGCTCAGCGCCTTGCTTTGCTCATGGATGCGGCCACCGGCCCGCTCGATCGCATCGGCGAGACCCAGGGCCAGTTTCAGCGGATTCAAATGCCCGCCCTCGGGATCGAACAGGCCGGCCTGATAACGCTCGCTGGCCACCCACTGGGGCAAATCGCTGCGCTCGATAAATTGCAGTTTGTCGTGGCCCCACTTGTGGCTGGCCTCGTGTTGCCACTCATTCAGCAGCCCCACCCGACGCGGCATCACCGAGGTCCACAGGTGACCCGCGCGGTAGTCGCAATCGAACTCATGCCGGCCGGGCAAGTCACGCAGCTCGCGCGCGGCCCAGCGCATGCCGTCCCACAATCGCCGCGCCCGCTCGTAACCCAGCGCCGCTTCCAGCGGTGGCATGTCGCACGACCAGCCGAGAATCGCCTGCCCGCCATTACGCCCGGACGCCGCCCAGGCCACCCGGCTGGCTTCGAGCAGGGTCACGCGCTTGCCGGCCAGCGCCAGGCGCAAAGCCGTGTGCAGTCCACTGAAACCGGCCCCGATGATCAGCACTTCGGTGTCTGACTCGCCTTCCAGAGCGGCTCGATGGACCAGGCGATCGGCGCAGGAATGGGCGTAGTAACTGGCGACATGCTGAGTGGATTGCTGAAACATACGGCCTCATGAAATTTTCTATTTATAATTTCATGAAAAAATACACTTTAAATTTCACACAGGCAACAAGGCGTAAAAAATCCCGCTCAGGCGAACCCGAGCGGGATTTTTTGTTCAGACGCGATGTTCGATGCTATCAAGCCACCGGAATCATCGGATCCGCCGACGCCAGTGCAGCGACACGGTCTGCCGCTGGCGGGTAGATCCACTGGGTGTTGATCTGAGTCTTCAATGCCTTGGCCTCATGCTTGACCAGCTTGACCTGACGATCCCAACCCTCGGTGTACACCGCGCCCCAGGCGCCCAGATCAAGGCAGGTCACGTACTTCGGCTGGCTGTACGGCGTCGGGTCCACACCGAGAATCTGTGCGGCGACGTTGTTGCCGGCATGGCGACCCAGTGAAATGGCGTGCTGGCAGGTCATCAAGGCGTAGTTGCCGATCTCGTCACTGGCGGCATAGGCGACGTCGCCGGTGGCGAAGATATCGTCCTGGCCGATGACTTTCAGGTGTGCGTCGACATGCAGGCGGCCCAGGTGATCGCGCTCGGCCGGAATCTGCTCGGTCAGGGAGCTGGCGCGAACGCCGGTGGTCCAGACCACGGTTTTGGCATCGATACGTGCTCCGTCGGACAGGGTGACGCCGTCGGCATCGACCGACACCACCGAGGCTTTCAAGTGCCATTTCACCCCGGTGGCCACGCTGGCTTCGGCGATCGACTCGGCAATTTCCTCACCCATCGAGCCGCCCACTTTATCGCCACGGTCAACGATGATCACATTGATGTCGGCACGGTCGCCGAGGATGGCCCGCAGGCGGGTGGGCATTTCAGTCGCCGTTTCGATCCCGGTGAAACCGCCACCGGCCACCACCACCGTGTTGCGCGCCTTGCTGTCGGGCTGGCTGGCCAGCGCCTTGAGGTGGTTTTCCAGGCGCACGGCCTGTTCGATCTGATCGACGTCGAAGGCATGTTCGGCCACGCCCGGCGTGTTCGGCGAAGCCAGGCGGCTGCCGGTGGCCAGAACGAGTTTGTCGTAGCTGCAGACTTGTTGGGCACCGGCGGCATCGACGTAGCCGACCTGTTTTTGTCCGACGTTGATGGTCTGCGCCGCCCCCTTGATGAACTTGACCCCTACCGCCTCAAACAGATCGCCAATCGGCGCGGCCAGTTGATGGGCATTCGGTTCGTAGAAGCGCGGACGCACACGCAGTTCGGCCTGAGGCGCCAGCACGGTCACTTCGACGTCGTTGTGGCCGTGAATGTCGAACAGGCGCGTGGCACTCAAAGCGGTCCACATGCCACCGAAACCTGCGCCGATCACGAGAATGTGCTGTTTCATTTTTAACTCCAGGGGATAAACAAGTGTTGTGAGTCACGCTCATCGGGAGCAGGCATAGGGTCGGTGCCTTTCGAAAACCGCCGACCTGTGCCGCTCGAACAACTACGACTTTATTGATCCTAGTTAAATCCTGCAACAGGTTTTTTTTGATGACGGCCATCGAACGCGTCGATGCCTCGCCAGAAAAGCCTCAAGAACGCGCATGACAAGGGCTTTTCAAGCTGGAAAAGAAAATTTAGGGCGCGACGATTCGTTGCCCGACTTGCTTTCGGCTGCTAGAATTGGCGACTAATCAAGTCGGAGATCTGTATGTCTCTTTACAGCGCGGGTGTCGAGTACGGCATCCACTGCCTGCTTTTTCTCGTAGGCAATGGCGGCGACTCGCGCGAAGCGAGCGTGCGCGACCTGGCCGAACTGCAAGGCGTTCCCCTGGACTATCTGGCGAAGATCTTCACCAAACTGGCCAAAGGCAAACTGGTGGTCGCCACCGAAGGCATGCGCGGCGGCTTCAAGCTGGCCCGGCCCGCGGACGAAATCACCCTGCTCGACATCGTCAACGCCATCGACGGCCGCAAGTCGATCTTCGATTGCCGGGAAATCCGTGGCCGTTGCGCGGTGTTCGACGGTTCCCCACCGGATTGGGCACTGGACGGCCCGTGTGCGGTGCATGGCGCGATGATGGTTGCGCAAAAACGCATGGAAGAAGCCCTCGCCCAGCAAACCATCCTCGACATCGCCAGGAAGTTCGGGCGCAAGGCCCCAGCGGAGTTCGGCGTCAAGGTGGAAAGCTGGATGAACGAGCGTCGGGAGCGCAAAAGTGCCGCCCTGGCGAGCGAGCACATCATCCCGACGACCAACCTTTCAGACTGATTCACACAAAAAAAACCGGATGCACGCCAGGCATCCGGTTTTTTTTCGATTCAGGCGAAAACGGTCGGTGACCGGTTTTCTCTCTCCCGTGCTTACAAGCAGTCACGCACGATTTTGCGCAGGTCGCCGGACTTGGCCCAAGGCGGCCCCTGATACAGCGAAATCTGGCTGCCATCCTTGTATTTCACGATATCCAGCACTTCGTCGGCCGTGATCACGCTGGGCGCGGTGATCCGGTACCCGTTGGATATCGAAACCTGGGTCGTATTCGAGACTTCCGTTTGCCAGGCCGGCAGTACACACGCCGCATACTCTTTTGGCGTCTTCGCACTGTGCTTGCTGACATTCGGCTCGCCCGGTACCAGCGACGCCGGTAACGAACACCCGGCCAGCAACGCCAGCGCGACTCCCCCCATCAACATCCGCATGCTGCATCCTTAAATTCGAAAAAAGAAAATGTAGCTCGCCGCTGTCCGCACATCCATCCCAATGCTTGGGCGACAGTCATTGATGTCGCTTTCGCTGGTTAGTTCCTTGCAGGCGGTAATTTGATATCACTTTGCCTGTGGAAGACACCGGCACTTGAGTAGAACAGCGTATTTTCTCGTGCGCTTTTTACTTTCCCGACCAAAGGAAACCCCGCTGATTCAGACAAACACAACATCCGCTGCGGTAAACGGGTCTAAAATTCCGGAGTGCAGTATTCAGGAGGTCATCATGTGGCTTAACGAATCGGAACAGGAACTTCGACGTGATCTGCAAGGGCTTGCGTCAGATTTGCGCTGGTCGGCCGTGGAGCTTTTGCGCATCGAGCAGCAATTGCGCCTGCTCGGCAACGACATCGACGCGCAAGCCGTGCAAAAACTCTGTGCTTTGTTTCAGGGAGATGAAGCAAAACTGTCCGGCTATGCCGAGGAAGTGAAAGCCAAGGTCATTAGCCGCAACAAGGCTATATAGCGGGAGCGCTGCCATGAACAGGCCTCTATTCACGTTGGTCGTCGCACTGACCGCGTTGGCAGGCTGCAGCACCAACTCGATCTACCAGGACCAGCCGCTGGTGGCGAAAGTCGATACCGGCATGACGCAGGAGCAAGTCCGGCAAATCGGCGGCCCGCCCCTGGCGGTCAGCGATCGCACCGTCGAACCCGGTACGTGCTTTGACTACAAGCTGACTCATGCCGACCATCAGCAGCCGTACAACGTCAGTTTCGATGGCCGCGGCATGGTCGACCACACGAGCTTCATGACGTGCGCGGAGTGGAGTCACACGCAGCTAAAGGCCCGGGAACCCTCTCGCCCCAGCGGAGGCGGCGGTTACTAGCGCCCTTGAGGATTTTGTAGGAGCGAGCTTGCTCGCGATGGGCTCAAGCGCGCCGGGGGTTAACCAGGCAGCACGCGTTATCGTTAACGACCATCGCGAGCAAGCTCGCTCCTACAGGGGGCTTCATTTTGTTTGATGGCTGTCCGCAGGCCTGGCGGTTCGCGCCCTGTAGCCGGGCAGCGCAGCGGCAAATGCCAGCGCTTCTTCCCGACTGGCAAACGAACCAAGCCGGTCACCCTGGGTGCATACCCGCCAGGGGCCGTTGTTCACGCTGAGTACGTCATAACCATTCATGTGCATCTTGTTCAACATCGGAACGCTCATAGTCACCTCCTCTCGGGCAGTGATCTCAGGTTGACTTGCCTACCTTACACCCACCCTTCTCCAAAATACCGACCAGACGTCGCCATGGAAATTCCCCAAATTGATTGCAATTTTCCTGGCATTACCTGCTCAAATTAATCGTAAAGTGCTCAATCGGCCCAGGCCCGCATGCTGCGTTTCAATGCCTGTTACCTGTCAACCGGCCATTAGGTAATCCATGAAAGTACGCGCAACGATCATCTGCGAGCAGGACAGGCATGTACTGCTGGTACGCAAGGCAGGAGGACGCTGGACGTTGCCCGGCGGCAAGCTCGAACGGGGTGAAAGCGCAGCCGATGCCGCCGTTCGCGAACTGCTGGAAGAAACCGGCCTGCGGGTCGACGAGTTGATGTACGTGCTGGAGCTGGAAGCGGACGGCACCCGACACCACGTCTTCGAGGTGTCGGTGCTGAACCTGGAGCAATTGCGGCCGCTGAACGAAATCACCGATTTCATCTGGCACCCGCTGGATGCGCTACACAACCTGAACATCAGCGACGCCATGCTGAGTATTGTCAGGGCCTTTGCGCGTCGCTTGTAGGCCTTAGCCCTTGGTCAACGCCGTCGCTGCCCTGTCGATCAATGCCGCCACTTCGGCGGGCATCGACGCCAATGACGCATGGCTGGCGTTCAAGGTCAGAATCTCCCGGGCATTGAGCCGCTCGGCCATCCACTGCTGGTTATGCGGCGCGATCATGCGGTCTGCGGTCGAAACCTGATACCACGATGGTTTTTTCTTCCAGGCCACTGTGCCAATGGTGTCACCGAAAGTACTGGCCAGCGGCGCTTTCTGGGTGAGCCCCATGACCAACCCTTCGGTCGCCGGCAGATCCTGGCAGAAGCTTTCGTGATAGAGCTCAGGCTTGACCCACAGGTAACCGTCGCTGTCGGGAGCCAGGTTGGCCGCCGCCGCAGGCGGATGCCGTTGCGTGATGCCACCGGGGCTTTCACCAGCGTCCGGGGCGAAGGCGGCGATGTACACCAGGCCCACCACATTCGGCTGGTCGCCGGCTTCGGTAATCACCGCACCGCCATAGGAATGCCCCACCAGCAGTACCGGCCCCGGCACCTGGGCAACCATCTTGCGCGTACGCTCGGCATCCTCGGCCAGGGATGTCAGCGGCAACTCGACGGCACGAATGTGCGTGTCGCCCCGGCTGAGCAATTTGACGATGACCTTGTTCCAGTGGGCAGCGCCGCCCCAAAAACCATGGACCAGCACGATCGTGGGTTTGTCACTCATCACCATGACTCCGTTGCTTGCGGATGGGGTTGTCTGTCGCTCGCGTCAGCCCTGATCGCCACCGCCCACGGGCATGATCATGCCGGTGATATAGGACGCTTCGTCGCTGGCCAGAAACAGAATAGCCCCCGCCTGCTCATCCAGTGTGCCGTAGCGTTTCATCAAACTGCTGTCGAGGGTCTGGTCGACGATCTGCTGGTACCAGAGTTTTTCCTGCTCGCTCTGCTCGGCACCATTGCGGGGTATGCGTCGCGGCGGTGCTTCGGTGCCGCCAGGCGCGGTGGCATTGACCCGCACGCCACGACCGGCGGTTTCGAACGCCAGACAGGCGGTCAAGGCATTCACCCCGCCTTTTGCCGCGCCGTAGGGCACGCGGTTGAGGCTGCGGGTGGCGATGGACGAGACATTGACGATCGCTCCGCTGCCCTGCTCCAGCATGAACGGCAGCGCGGCATGGCAACACCACAAGGTCGGGAACAGCGAGCGGCGAACCTCGGCCTCGATCTGCGACGCTTCATAGTGCTCGAACGGCTTGGCCCAGATCGTGCCGCCGACGTTGTTGATCAACACGTCGAGGCGCCCGAAGCGCTCGACGGCGGTTTGCATCACCCGGCTGCACTCCTCGTACTGCTCAAGGTCGGCGGTCAGGGCCAGTACCTGACAGGTCGAGGCCAGTTGCTGCTGGACTTCGAACACCAGGTCGGAGCGATCCACCAGGATCAGCTTCGCCCCTTCGGCCGCCATGCGCTCGGCCACCCGCTGGCCAATGCCCTGGGCTGCGCCGGTGATCAGTGCGACTTTTTCGTGAAATCTGTTCATGTGTACCTCATCGGTCAATGACGATGTATCGGTCGAAACCACAATCCTGTAGGAGCGAGCCTGCTCGCGAAAGCGGACTGTCAGGCGACATCAATGCTGAATGTTCCGGCCTCTTCGCGGGCAAGCCCGCTCCCACATTGGATCTGCGCTCGACCTCAATAACTGTGGGAGCGGGCTTGCTCGCGAAAGCGGACTGTCAGGCGACATCAATGCTGAATGTTCCGGCCTCTTCGCGGGCAAGCCCGCTCCCACATTGGATCTGCGCTCGACCTCAATAACTGTGGGAGCGGGCTTGCTCGCGAAAGCGGACTGTCAGGCGACATCAATGCTGAATGTTCCGGCCTCTTCGCGGGCAAGCCCGCTCCTACATTGGGTATTTGTGCGCGACTCAAGCTGCGCTGGCGGCGAATTTCTCGTAGTAGAAGTTCGCCGGTGCGATGCCTTGATCGCGGATGAACTGGCTGACGGCCTCGACCATCGGCGGCGGGCCGCACAGGTAGACGTCGACGTCGCCATCGTTCAGATGCTTTGGCTCGATGTGCTGGGTCACGTAGCCCTTGAGCGGGTGCTGGCTCTCGGGGCTGGCGACGCAGGCGCTGAAGGTGAAGTTGGGGATGCGCGCGGCAAAGGCTTCGAGGCGGTCGATTTCCACCAGGTCGAAATCGTGGGTCACGCCATAGATCAGGTGCAGCGGGTGATCGCTGCCCTGCTCGGCGATCTTCTCCAGCATCGCGGTGAACGGCGCCAGCCCGGTGCCACCGGCCAGCAGCAACAGCGGCCGACGGATGTCGCGCAGGTAGAAACTGCCCAAGGGACCGGCCAGGTTCATGCTGTCGCCGGCCTTGGCCATACCGGTGAGGAAGCTGCTCATCAAGCCGCCGGGCACGTTGCGGATCAGGAAACTGACCTCGCCGTCGCGCTGCAACGAGCTGAACGAATAGGCGCGGGTCTGCTCGCTGCCGGGAATCCCCAGGTTCACATACTGCCCCGGCAGGAACGCCAGTTTGCTCAAGGCCTCGCCCTTGATCGACAGCGCGATGGTGCTGTCGGACAACTGGCGCACGGCGCTGATGGTGGCGTCGTAACTGGCCTGTCGGGTGCGGCAGACTTCCGAGGAGGTCGGTACGCGCACCACGCAATCGCTCTGGGCGCGCATCTGGCAGGTCAGGACAAAACCCTGCGCGGCCTCTTCGGGGCTGAGGGCGTCTTCGATGTACTCCTCGCCCAGATCGTAGCGGCCGGCTTCGGCAAAACACTTGCAGGTGCCGCAGGCGCCGTCGCGGCAGTCCAGCGGGATGTTGATGCCCTGGCGGTACGCGGCATCGGCCACGGTTTCGCCGGCATTGGCGTCGATGAACCGGGTGACGCCGTCTTCGAAATTGAACGCGATGGAATGGGTCATGACGGCCGCCTCACAAGTGGTAAACATCGATGACCTGGCGAACGTAGTCGTTCTTCAGGATCACTTTCTTGGCCAAGATCTGCGTGTTTTCACCGCGCACGTCGAGGGTGTAGAAGCTGCTGCCGAAATAGCTGTCGACGGTCTTGTAGCGAAAACTCAGGGTGTGCCAGTTGAAGCGCACCTTGCACAGTCCGTCGGCCTGCTCGAGCAGCTCGATGTTGCTGATGTTGTGGGAGGTGCGGGTGTCCGGCACGCTGGCGCTGGAGCGCTCGGTCTTGATGCGGAAGACGCGGTCTTCAAGGCCGGTGCGGTTGCCGTACCAGATCAGCGAGATTTCCCGCTGCGGGTCCTCGGTCAGTTCGTCGTTGTCGTCCCACGATGGCATCCAGTACGTCGCATCGGGGGCGTACATTTCCAGCCATTCGTCCCACTGCCGGTCGTCGAGATAGCGTGCTTCGCGATAGAGAAAGTCGCGCACCGCTTCATAGGAAATGGTCATTGCACGTCCTCCACGGCGATCAACTTCGACTGCTCGGCCGCCAGGGCCTTGAGCATGGTCTGCTGCCAGTACTTGTGTTGCAGTACGAACAGGCCTTCGTCTTCGGTGCGCACGCCACTGAGCAGCGGGTGCAGGTCGATCTCCTTGGCCGCCTCGTCAGCACCTTCGATCCAGTGCTCGGCGCCCCGGGACATGTCGTTCCAGGTGGTGACGCTGCCCTGGTAGCTGGTCTGGCAGGAGCGGAACTCCTCCAGGTCGTCCGGCGTGGCCATGCCGCTGACGTTGAAGAAATCCTCGTACTGGCGAATCCGGCTGGAACGGGCGTGGTCGCTCTCGCCTTTCGGGGCGATGCAGTAGATGGTGATTTCCGTGCGGTTGACCGAAATCGGCCGGGCGATGCGGATCTGCGAGCTGAACTGGTCCATCAGGTACACGTTGGGGTACAGGCACAGGTTGCGCGAGTTCTCGATCATCCAGTCGGCGCGGGCCTTACCGAAGTCTTGCGCCAGTTCATCGCGACGCTCGTACAGCGGACGGTCCTCGGGGTTGGCCCAACGGGTCCAGAGCAGCATGTGGCCCTTGTCGAAGGAATAGAAACCACCGCCCTGCTTGGCCCAGCTGCCGGCGCTCATGGTCGGGTTGCTGTCACCGGCTTCGCGCTGCTTGCGTTGGTTCTGGGTGGCCGCGTAGTTCCAGTGCACGGAGCTGACGTGGTAGCCGTCGGCGCCGTTTTCGGCGGTGAGTTTCCAGTTGCCTTCGTAGATGTAGCTCGACGAACCGCGCAGCACTTCCAGGCCGTCGGCGGACTGATCGACGATCATGTCGATGATCTTCGCCGACTCGCCCAGGTGCTCGACCAGCGGCAGCACATCGGCCTTGAGGCTGCCGAACAGGAAGCCACGATAGGACTCGAAACGCGCCACCTTGGTCAGGTCGTGGGAGCCTTCGCAGTTGAAACTCGACGGGTAACCGGCGTTGGCCGGGTCCTTGACCTTGAGCAGCTTGCCGGAGTTGTTGAAGGTCCAGCCGTGGAACGGGCAGGTGTAGGAGCTCTTGTTGCCGGACTTGTGCCGGCACAGGGTCGCGCCGCGATGGCTGCAGGCGTTGATGAAGGCGTTGAGCACACCGTCCTTGTTGCGCGCGATGAAGATCGACTGGCGCCCCATGGTGGTGGTGTAGAAATCGTTGATGTTGGGGATCTGGCTTTCGTGGGCCAGGTACAGCCAGTTGCCTTCGAAGATGTGTTCCATCTCCAGGTCGAACAACCGGGGGTCGGTGAACATCTCGCGCTTGCAGCGATAGAGGCCCTGCTCGGGATCGTCTTCAAGCAGGGAATGCACGTATTCGGGTCGCAGGGTCATGGCCGCCGCCTCCATTGTTATTGTTCAGGCAGGGGTCATGCTAGGACGGGGCGATGGGACGGAGTATCCGCTGGGTGCAGACCTTTATCCGTTTTGTGCAGTGGGAGGCTGTAATGCTGAACTTGTGGCGAGGGGGTTTACCCCCGTTGGGTGGCGAAGCCGCCCCAAAACCATTCAACTGCGGTGTGGCAGAAGAACCGAGGCGGATGGATTTGCGACTGCTGCGCAGCCGAACGGGGGCAAGCCCCCTCGCCACAGCAAGCCCGCTGTCCACAGGTTGTGCGGTGAACTCAATGCCGCCGCTTGAGGGTATCGGACGGTAACTCGCCGAACTGCTTGCGGTAGCTGTCGGAAAACCGGCCCAGGTGCAGGAAGCCGTAGTCCATGGCCACTTCGGTGACGTTGCGCACGTTGCAGGTCGGGTCGCTCAGGCAGGCGTTGATGCGTTCCAGGCGTTTCTGGCGCTGGTAGTTTTTCGGCGTAAGGCCGGCATTGCGCTCGAACAGTCCGTACAACGAGCGCAGGCTCATGTGCGCCTGGCGCGCCAATGCTTCGCTGTCGATGTCCTGCTTGAGGTTATTGGCGATGTAATCGGCAATCGCTTCGAAGGTGGCGGCTTGCGAACCGAGCTCAACACGGCTGACATTGGTCTTCATCAGGCTGAGCATCTTGCTGACGATGATCTGCGTGTAGTGCTCCTGCACCCTGGGGATCTGCTCGGTGGATTCGGCCTCCTGGCAGATCATCGCCAACAGGTTGACGAAACCTTCCAGTTCATTGAGCTGATAACGGTTTTCCAGAAACCGCACGCCCTGCCCGGGATAGCGCCAGCGCTGCTCATCGCAGACTGATTCAAACAAGCGGGTCGGGACTTTGAGGATGAATTTTTCGCAATCATCCGAGTACGTCAGGTCCACCGGATCGTCGGGGTTGATCAACAGCAACTCGCCAGGGGCGAAGTAATGTTCCTGGCCGTGGCCGCGCCACAGGCAATTGCCGCGCAGCAGCACTTGCAGGTGATAAATGCTGTCCAGCGCACCGGACGTCACGCGCACACTGGCACCGTAGCTGATGCGGCACAGGTCGAGGCTGGCGAACTTGCGATGGTCGAGACTGGCCAGTGGCTGGCCGGTGCGGGGCATGAGGATGCAATGGTTGCCGACGTGCTGATTGACGTAGCCCGACACCGCGTAAGGGTCGGCATGGTCAAACACCCGGCTGCGCTGACTCAATAGTTGCGCTGGCATCATCAGGTCACTCTCGTTGTTGTTATAGGTTGCGTCGTTTCATTCTAGATCCGAAACCCTTGTAGGAGCGAGCCTGCTCGCGATGGACTCAAGGACGCCGCGGGGCATCAGGTACCCAGCGTCATCGTTGACGTCCATCGCGAGCAGGCTCGCTCCTACAGGGGGCGGTGATCAGTCCTCGAGTGCGCGGACCCGCTCGTGGCGCTGCTGTTCTTCAGGCTGGGCAGACGACTGCAGGGTGAAATCGAACTCGATTTCGGCAAAACGACCGCTGACACCATGAGCCGCCGCACGGGCCTGATCGTCACTGAAGGTGATCTTGGCAATCAGTTCGTCACGGGTGGCGTAGGCGAAATCGTCATGCAGGTACTTTTCGCCATCCAGGTTGATCTGGGTGGTCAGGTGGCGATGATCCGGCGCGGAAATGAAGAAGTGCACGTGCGCCGGGCGCTGGCCATGACGGCCCAGTTGATCGAGCAGTTGCTGGGTCGGACCGTCCGGCGGGCAGCCATAGCCCGACGGCACGATGCTGCGAAAACGATAACGGCCTTCGGCGTCGGTAACGATGCGGCGACGCAGGTTGAACTCCGATTGCGTGGTATCGAAGTACGAGTAGGTGCCACCGGTGTTGGCGTGCCAGACGTCCACCACGGCGCCGGCCAGGGGTTCACCAGCGGTGTTGAACACGCGGCCTTGCATGAACAGGGTCACGCCCGGATCGACGCCATCGTCGAGGCGCGCTTCGCCCTCGGACAGCGGCGCACCGGCCACGTACAGCGGGCCTTCGATGGTGCGCGGGGTGCCGCCGGATTTGCCGGCCTGTTCGTCTTCGGCGTCCATCAGCAGGTCGAGGTAATGCTCAAGGCCGACACCAGCCACCAGCAACCCGGCCTCCTGGCGCGCACCCAGCACGTTGAGATAGTTGACGGCTTTCCAGAATTCTTCCGGGGTCACGGCGAGGTCTTCGATGATGTTCACCGAGTCACGCAGGATGCGGTAGACCAGCGCCTTGGTCCGTGGATTGCCGGCGTCGTTGAGCAGGCCGCTGGCTTCTTCGAGAAATTTCTGGACTTCGGCAGTGTGGGAAATCTTGACGTTCATTTTGAAGGGTTCCTCATCTTGTAATTATTAGCGTAGCGAGCTGAACAGGCTGGGCTCAGCGGTCATCGTCACGGATGGAAGAAGGATGCCGGCACATCGCGTCGATTTCGATGGCCATGTACGGGAACAGGGGCAATTGCATCAGCAGGTCATGCAGTTCCTGAACGCTGTCGACATCGAACACGCTGTAGTTGGCATAGTGCCCGGCGATGCGCCACAGGTGGCGCCACTTACCCTGCTCTTGCAGGCGCTGGGCCAGGGCTTTTTCGTCCGCCTTCAATTTCGCGGCCGCTTCCGGATTCATGTC
The DNA here is from genome assembly GCF_019956575.1 of Pseudomonas sp. A-R-19. Taxonomy (NCBI): domain Bacteria; kingdom Pseudomonadati; phylum Pseudomonadota; class Gammaproteobacteria; order Pseudomonadales; family Pseudomonadaceae; genus Pseudomonas; species Pseudomonas sp. A-R-19. The sequence continues at coordinate 23,876 of NZ_JAHBDR010000078.1, read as the reverse complement.
GACCGGCAGGTTCACGGTCATTTTTACGTGGAACAGCATAATGCTCTCCTCAGGCTTGATGAATGGCGGTGGATGTCTTGTCGCGACGGAAGAACGCCAGGCGCTCTTCATCCAGGCTCAGGCCCAGGCCCGGTGCCTTCGGTACGTGCAGTTCAAAATCGCGGTACACCAGCGGTTCGCTGAGAATGTCTTCGGTCAGCAGCAGCGGGCCAAACAGCTCAGTGTCCCAGGCCAGTTTGTTCAAGGTGACGAAGGCATGGGCCGAAGCCATGGTGCCGATGCCACCTTCCAGCATGGTGCCGCCGTACAGGGCGATACCGGCTGCTTCGGCGATGGAAGCGGTACGCAATACAGCACGCGGGCCGCCGTTCTTGGCAATCTTCAGGGCGAACACCGAGGCCGCGCCTTCGCGGGCCAGGTTGAACGCATCCTCCACGCATTCGATGGATTCGTCGGCCATGATCGGCGCCGGGCTCATGGCATTCAGGCGGGCCATGCCGGCGCGGTTGTTGCGCGAGATCGGTTGTTCGATCAGGTCGATGCCATTGCTGCCGAGGATCCGGCAGGCTCGAATCGCCACCGCTTCGTCCCAGGCCTGGTTGACGTCGACCCGCACGCTGGCGCGGTCACCGAGGGCTTTCTTGATCGCAATGACATGGGCCAGGTCACGATTGACCTCACCGGCACCGATCTTCAGCTTGAAGATGCGATGGCGGCGCAGGTCGAGCATTTTTTCCGCTTCGGCGATGTCTTTCTCGGTGTCGCCGCTGGCCAGGGTCCAGGCCACCGGCAGCGCGTCGCGAACACGACCGCCAAGCAATTCACTGACCGGCAGGCCGAGGCGTTTGCCCTGGGCGTCGAGCAATGCGGTTTCGATACCGGATTTGGCGAAGGTGTTGCCACGGATGCTGCGCTCCAGGCGCAACATGGCGGCGTTGACGTTGCCGCTGTCCTGGCCGATCAGCAGCGGCGCGAAGTGCGTGTCGATGTTGGTCTTGATGCTGTCCGGGCTTTCATTGCCGTAGGCCAGGCCACCGATGGTGGTGGATTCGCCGATGCCTTCGATGCCGTCGGCGCAACGCACGCGAATGATCACCAGGGTCTGGTTCTGCATGGTGTGCATCGCCAGCTTGTGCGGGCGGATAGTCGGCAGATCGACGATGATCGTCTCGATCGACTCAATGGCGGTTGCAAGCATTTCGATACCCATCAGGTTCTTGAAGTTCTGGAATCGATTCTCGTACGGCTTTTTTTGTGATGCCAATATAGAATTGGTCTGACTTGATACCTTTAAGGTATGCAACCGATCCGCGTCTGGAGGCTCCATGGAACTGCGTCACCTGCGTTATTTCCAGGTATTGGCTCAAACCCTCAACTTCACCCGCGCCGCCGAGCTGCTGCACATCGCCCAACCGCCCCTGAGCCGGCAGATCCAGCAACTGGAGGACGAGCTGGGGGTGATGTTGCTGGAGCGCGGCCGACCGCTGAAATTGACCGATGCCGGACGTTTTTTCCATGAGCACTCCACCGCCCTTCTCGAACAACTGAACAAGGTCTGCGACAACACGAAGCGTATCGGGCTGGGTGAGAAAACCTGGCTGGGTATTGGTTTTGCGCCGTCGACACTGTATGGCGTGCTGCCGGAGCTGATCCGCCGGCTGCGCAGTGGCGAGCCGCTGGAGCTGGAATTGGGGCTGTCGGAAATGACCACCCTGCAACAGGTGCAGGCGTTGAAGGCCGGGCGCATCGACATCGGTTTCGGGCGGATCCGTATCGACGACCCGGCCATCATCCAGACCGTGCTCACCGAAGACCGCCTGGTCGCCGCCCTGCCCGCCGGCCACCCGTTGCTCGCCGGCCCCATCAGCCTGCGGGAACTGGCCAGGGAACCCTTTGTGCTGTACCCCGGCAATCCACGGCCGAGTTACGCCGACCATGTGATCGCGTTGTTCGAGTCCTATGGCGTGAGTATCCACGTCGCGCAATGGACCAACGAGCTGCAAACGGCGATCGGCCTGGTGGGGGCAGGCATCGGGGTCACGCTGGTACCGGCCTCGGTGCAGTTGCTGCACCGCGACGACATCGGCTTCACCCCGCTGCTGGAAGACAACGCCACTTCGCCGATCATTCTCAGCCGACGGGTGGGCGATGTGTCGCCGGGGTTGAACCATTGTTTACGGATGATTGATGAGCTGCTGCCGCCAGCAGCTTAAGGCAATAGAACAGGCAATGATCACCTGTGGCGAGGGGGCTTGCCCCCGTTGGGTTGCGCAGCAGCCCTAAAACCGCGCGGTGCATGAGTTTGCGACGGCTGCGCCGCCGAACGGGGGCAAGCCCCCTCGCCACAGGTCAGTGTTCACAGGATTCAGCCCGCAAAAGCCCGGCGCCCTGCCTTCATCTCGGTACGCAACTCGCCGACAAAATCCGAGATGGCGCGCACGCTGGTCAGCTCCGCCGTCGAAACGCCGCAGATCAACAGCTCCACCCGCTTGCTGACGGGTTCGTAGACCTCGATGCGCAGCAGTCCTTTGTTCTCCGTGCATTCGCACGACAGCGGCGCAAAACCGGACTCAACAATGTTGCAAAGAACTGAAATTGGAAGCATGGCCGGTCCCTCGGGCGACAGTCATTTCGGTTGGATCCGTTTCAGCATAGTTACACTTTCCGGCTCTGCAACAGAATCATTCGCAATTAGTGTTATCCAGCTCTCACTTTCTGCAGGTTTTTTAACGGGCGTTCGCACCCCAGATCCAGTTCCAGAACCCCGGCAACTCGACCGGCTGCGAACCGTCGCGCACGGTTCGCGCCATGGCCGCCCGCAGCAACGCCGCCTGATCATCGTAAAACGGCTTGTCCGCGGTTTTCACCCCGGTCTCCCGGGCGCTGTCGAGCAGTATCTGCAAGTATTCGCGGGTATGCCGGGCGGTGTAACGGTTGAGGTCGTGGAAGGTCACCACCACCGGAATCACCCCATCGACCACCGGCAATTCGCCGCGGGCGATGCGCTCGCGCACTTCGGACATCGAGCGCAGCATGTGCGAGCGGCGTCGCGGGCTGGCGTTGAAGCCCCAGATCTTGCCGTCATTGGCGCTCAGGTCCGTCAGCAGTACATGCAGGCCATGCTGCTGATAAGCGGCGAAGGTGCGTTTGTCGTAGTTCCAGAATGGCGGGCGCAGCAGGACTGGCGGGGCGCCGGTAATCGCCGCGATGTCGGCACTGCCATCAGTCAGGGCCTGCTCCAGCTCTGGCGGATCGAGGGAACGATGATTGGTGTGCCAGGGCGTCGCCGTGTGGAAACCCAGGATATGACCTTCGGCGTGTTCGCGCCGCATGATGTCCCGACCCAACTCGCTACCGCCGGCTCGCGGTGCCCGGGTTTGCACGAAGAACACGGCCTTGATCCCCGGTTGCAGCGGGTTTTGCGCCAGGCTCTCAAGCACCGTGACGGTCGGATTCCACCAACTCGATGCACTGGGACCGTCATCGAAGGTCAGCAAAAAGCGGATGGGGGGCTGTGCACTCAGACGCTGTTCGGTCTGCGCGGTCATTTCGATGGGCGCCGCGATGCACCCCAACAGACCGGCAGCCATCGCGCATACCGTTAAAACCTTGAACAAGTGCTTCATGTTTTGCCTTGGGTCAGACCATCAGGGTCACGCTTGAATTGGCCAGTATCCTTCGCCGGATCATCCGTCCTTCCCCCATTTGGGCGGCGGGTCGAGGTTGGATAGGGTACACAGGGTTTGGTTCCGGTGCTTGCCAGGCCTGTTTCGTCTCGAGCTACTAAACTGAAGTCTCCGGTCAGAGCGTCTCAACCAGAGTGTCAGGCCATGTGCGGACGACTGTCGCAATACCGTGGAATCCACGACTTCGTGGCGGTGCTGAGCATCCCCGACGCGCTGATCAACCACGTCGGCAACGAACCCCTGGCGCACTATAACGCCGCGCCCACCACGCCACTCGCCCTGCTGCATCTGGAGAATGAGCGTCTGCATGCCGACGCCGTGCGCTGGGGTTGGCGCCCGCACTGGGCGACGGATCGCGTGGCGCCGATCAATGCGCGGGTCGAGAAAGTCGCCCACGGCCCGTACTTCCGGGCCATCTGGCCGCATCGCGCGATCTGCCCGATTGATAACTGGTTCGAATGGGTCGACGCCGGTGACGGCAACAAACAACCATGGTTGATTCGCCGACGTGACCGCAAGCCGGTCTTTTGCGCGGCGATCGGCCAATACCCCATTGGCGGAGCCCCGCACAGGGAGCATGACGGTTTCGTCATCCTCACGGCCGACAGCGCAGGCGGCCTGCTCGATGTGCATGACCGACGCCCGGTGGTGTTTTGCCCCGAGCTGGCGCGGGAATGGCTGGACCCGGCCACGCCCAAGGAACGCGCCGAAGAAATGGCGTTATCTCAAGGCGAAATCAGTGATGTATTTGAGTGGTACAAGGTGGACAAGGCCGTCGGCAATGTCAGGAACCAGAGCGCTGCGCTGATTAAGCAAGTTCCATGAACTTATCGATAACGGCAGTAAAGCGGTCATTAATATCAGCATTAACCGACTGTTTCATTCTCTTAACAACAGCAACTGGAACGTTTGTACCGCCTGTCAGACTCCATAGTCGAAATAGATACAATCGCGGTGACTACAGCTAGCATTCGCGCCGAATTTCCCGCAACACCATTAGTTGACCAAAGAGTCAGCGATTAAGGAAATCCTAAAACAACAAGCCTTGCAGAGAACCAAATTGCGCGACGACTATGAAAACGATCAAGTCGTGGGCCTGGCGTGCGTTCATCTTACAAAGACGGAGCACTACCAACTCGACTGCTTTATCAAGCAATACATTCAAACCCGCAACCTTCGATCTGTTCCCGATATCCATGAAATCCTGAGTTCAACCCTTGAACATTACCCGGGTAAACCGCCGGTGATGGTCAACGAACTGAACGCCTGGATCGACAAGACATTGGGATACCGCGCAGCCCACCCCGAATTTCCAGAAGTCATGGAACAAGGGTGATCACGACAAAGCCCCGCTCAAAAGGCGGGGCTTTGTCGTATGCGTCGGTCAGAACTTGCGGTCAGGTTCTGACAGTTCCGTACCGTCGTCAGGATGCTTCCAGTCCGGTACCGAACGCTTCTGCTGCTCAATCTCTTCTTCCGTAGGTTCGTCCACGTCCTCTTCCGGGTCCGGACGCTTGGGTTCATTGGCCATGTTCACCTCTCTTCCTGAAGGGATCGGTCATCAATCTTAAGCGTAGAACAGATCCCCCTGCCCCGCTCACAGCCACCAGCGCAGCAAAAAGAAGAAGCCCATGCTCAACAGCATGCTGAGCAAGGTATTGCGCGTGTACAGCACCAGCCCGACCGCCACCAGCGAGCTGATCAGATAGGGATTGTCCCAGTGCAGGTTCAGCTGTTTCTCCGGCATGAATACAATCGGCCCACAGATCGCGGTCAACATGCCCGGCACGGCAAACCCGAGGAACTGCCGGGCATTGCTGCTCAGGCGTACCGGCAGTCGCGGCTCCAGAAAAACATAGCGGTTGAGGAACACCAACACGCCCATTCCGACAATCACTGCCCAGACCATCATGTGCGACCACCGTAGAATTTATTGCAGACAAACCCGGCGGTCATGCCCGCCAGCCCCGACAGCACCAGGGCCGAACCCCATTGCCAGTAGCTGAACAGCACCGAGCAGAACAGCGACACTACCACGCACACCACGGTCGGCACGTTGCGCACTACCGGGGTGATCAGGGCAATGAAGGTGGCCGCGATGGAGAAATCCAGGCCCAGGTGTTCAAGGCCGGGAATGCTGCTGCCGAGCACAATGCCTGCCAGGGTGAAGAGGTTCCAGGCGATGTAGAACGTCAGGCCCACGCCCAGGGCGTACCAACGGTTGAATTGCTGTTTGTCGTGCTGGCTGGTCAAGGCGAACAGCTCATCGGTGAGCAAGAACCCCAGCCCTGCACGCCAGCGCCCCGGCAACGGCGAGATCACCGAACGCAGGCTCATCCCGTAGAGCAAATGCTGGGAGGTCAGCAGCAAGGTGGTGAGCAGGATCGAAAAGATCCCGGCACCGCCCTTGAGCATGCCGATGGCCACCAGTTGCGCGGCACCGGCAAACACAATGCTCGACAAGCCCTGGCCTTGCAGGGGCGTGAGGTTGGCTTCGATGGCCATGGAACCGGCCAGCAAGCCCCAGGGCGCGGTGGCCAGGGACAGCGGCATGATCGCGGCGGCCCCGCGCAGAAAGGCACTGCGCGGCATGAGTGAGTTGGACATGACGTTCTACAGACAGGGAAAGACCTGAGACTGTGCCAGCAGTCGCCGGCGAAGGCTTGAACAATCTTGCTCACTGCTACGACCGCGTGCCATTCATCGGCTGCCCGCTTGATTCGCCAAGGTGGTAGCAACATGATGGCCCAGCATTTTCATCGAGGCAGGCCCTTCATGAGTTCAGTCGAAACCGACAGCGACGTATACAAAACCCTGCTTGAGTCGACCAAAGCCATTCCCTGGCGCATCGACTGGAAAACCATGACGTTCAGTTACATCGGGCCACAGATCGAAGAACTGCTGGGCTGGAAGCAGCACAGCTGGGCTTCGGTCAATGACTGGGTCGAGCGCATGCACCCGGATGACCGCACCTACGTGATGGACTTCTGCGTCTCGCAATCGCGGGCCGGCATCGATCACGAGGCCGACTATCGCGCACTGACCGAAAGCGGCGAGTACGTGTGGATCCGCGATGTGGTGCACGTGGTGCGCAGGGACGGTGAAGTCGAGGCGCTGGTGGGTTTCATGTTCGATATCAGCGAGCGCAAGAAAACCGAAGAACACCTGATCCGCCTGCAAAAGCAGCTAGAAGAGTATTCCTTCCAGGACGGCCTGACCGGCATCGCCAACCGGCGCATGTTCGACACCGTATTGGAACGCGAGTGGAACTCAGCCCAACGCACCGGCTTGCCGTTGTCGGTGATCGTGCTGGATATCGATTACTTCAAGCAGTACAACGACCATTACGGCCACATCAAGGGCGACGAATGCCTGCGCCGCGTCGCGCAAACCCTGTCGATGGCGGCCAATCGACCGCGGGATTTCATCGCCCGGATCGGCGGTGAAGAGTTTGTCTGGCTGCTGCCGGAGACCGATGCCGAATCCGCCAGGCTGGTGGCGCACAAGTGCCTGCACCTGATTCGCCAGCAGCAGATCGCCCATGAATTCTCGAACGTTTCGCGGCTGCTGAGTGTCAGCCTCGGCGTCGGCACCACCCTGGCATCGATGCATGCGACGGCCCTGGAATTCGTCGAACAGGTCGATCATCTGCTCTACAAGGCCAAGCACAATGGCCGGATGCGCGCCGAGTTCGCTGACTTTCGTGATTGACAAACGGCGCGCCGCCTTTTAAAACTGGGCGCCTCACTCAGGGTGTAAGCAAGTATGTCCGCAACCTTCAACCTCAACACTTCCGTCATTGGCTTGATTGCCAAGGCGCAAGGTTGCGTTGCGCACACCCTCAAATCGAAGAAACAGTCGCTCATGTGACCGGGGCGCGCTGTCCCGTCAGATGAGCTGACAGGACATTGAGCGCGACGGACCACCCTCCCCTTGCTTACTCTCCTTCCATGCCCCTGACGGTGACGAAATCGGTCAACCATCAGGAGAAAGTGCATGTCTGCGTTTCAAGGTATCTGGGTTCCACTGGTCACCCCCTTCCACAACGGCGCCATCGATTTCGTCGGCTTGCGCCGGCTGGTCAGCCACTTGCTGGAGAGCGGCGTCGACGGCCTCATCGTTTGCGGCACCACCGGCGAACCGGCGGCGATGGGCAAACATGAGCAACTGGCGGTGCTCGATGCGGTGCTGGAGCTGGTGCCCGCACAACGGGTGGTCATGGGCCTGGCCGGTAACAACCTGAGCGAGTTGTTGCAATTCCAGAGTGAGATCCTCAAGCGCCCGGTGGCTGGCCTGCTGGTGCCGGCGCCGTATTACATCCGCCCGTCCCAGGCTGGCCTTGAAGCGTTTTTCCGCACGGTCGCCGATGCCTCCAGCGTGCCGCTGATTCTCTACGACATCCCTTACCGTACCGGCGTGGCCTTCGAGCAGGCGACCCTGCTCAACATCGTCGCCCACGAGCGCATCGTCGCGATCAAGGATTGCGGCGGTAATTTCTCCAACACCCTCGCCTTGCTCAACAGCGGCCAGGTCGATGTCCTGTGCGGTGAAGACAACCAGATTTTCAACGCCCTATGCCTGGGCGCCAAAGGCGCGATTGCCGCGTCGGCGCATGTCCATCCCGAACTGTTCGTGCAGTTGCACCGGCAAATCCGCGACAACCAATTGGCTGAAGGCCGCGCCACGTTTTTCCGTTTGCTGCCGCTGATCAACAGCCTGTTCCTGGAGCCCAACCCGGCCCCGGTGAAAACCGCGCTGGCCCTGCAAGGCTTGATCGGCGATGAACTGCGTGCGCCGATGCAACGCAGCAGTGAATCGATGACCGAGCGTTTGCAAGGCGTGCTCAGCGCCTTGCAGCGCGACAATCGATAGAGCCCCCGCCACCGGCCCGAGTACCATGGAGCGATTCGTCCAGCCTTCAGGGGCACCGACATGCTGTACCGAATCGCCGCCGACGGGCTGCTGCTGGTTCACTTGCTGTTCATTGTGTTTGTGTTGTTCGGCGGCTTGCTGGTGCTCAAATGGCGCCACCTGATCTGGTGGCATCCGCCGGCCGCGTTATGGGGTATGGCGGTGGAATTCTTCCACCTGCCCTGCCCGCTGACCGACTGGGAAAACCGCCTGCGCCAAGGGGCTGGGCAAAGCGGCTATGACGGTGGATTCATCGAGCATTACATTTGGCCGGTGATTTATCCGGCGGGCCTGACACCCGGTGTTCAGCTGGGGTTGGGGGGTGTGGTGTTGGTGATCAATGTGTTGGTCTATCTTCGAGTGATCCGGAAGTGGAAGCGCCCCTGAAAGATCGCGGTCTGCAGCAACTCCTTTTCCAGAGCAAAGAGTTGAATCGGACGAGTAATTTGTAGGAATTGACTCACTCGATAAATGGAAAAGGAGCTGAAAACGCAGGAACAGTCCGACTTAACAACCCATCTACAACCGTCAATAGTACCCCCTATTAAAAAACTTAAACCGCAATGGGGGCATCATGAATCGCACCACACCGTCAGTCACTGGCGACGCTTCGACATTGGATCAATTACAAGCTATCTGGAAAGAAATCCTCAGCCACCAGACCATCTCGGCCGACAGCCATTTTTTTGAATGCGGCGCGACTTCCCTGTCGGTGATGATGCTGCTTGGCAGAATTGCCAACCTGTTCAATGTTGACCTGACCCCCGAAGATATTTTCGACCATCCGACACTGGCTCAGCAGACGGACTTGCTCAACAGAAGCGCACGCCAAGATAGTGAAAACAGCCTATTGCTGGGCGCCCATGCCTGGCGTCAGCGAGAAGGTGAAGATACGCCCGGACTGGCTCAACGCGAGGTCCTTGAAAAGCCCCCCGAAACCCCGGCCTATCTGGAAAATGTGGTGATGGCGTTTTACATTCGAGGCGAGTGTTCAGTGGCCAGGGTTCGCGAAGCCTTCGGCGTCGTACTTGACCAGCAACCAGCGTTACGTTGCAGTTTCAAATTCAACGCTCACGACCAATGGCGTCGTACACAACACGCCCGTGATGAGTTCCCGCTGCCTTTTCATCTGATAAACCTGCCGCTTGAAAGCGATATCAGCCGAACTGTGGTCGATCTGATCGTTGAGGAATCATTGACCGTCTTTGACCTGAGACATCCACCGTTGATTCGGGCAACCTACCTTGAATGCCAAGGGACAGATGACGTGCTGATTATCACTGCCCATCACATTGCATTCGATGGCTGGTCAGGTGCGGTACTGATGGACCAGCTTTGCGCGCACTATCAGTCATTACTCGCTACCGGCCTGCCTGACGAAGCCAAACACTGCCTGCAATATGCAGATTATACCGATGCCCAACATCAACGTTTGGCTGAAAACCTGCTGGATAAACATAACGTTTTTTGGCAAGAGACACTGAAACAACTGCCCGAACCCTTTCCACTGCGCGGCGCTATTGAGCGGCCTCGGCAATTTACCTATCGCAGTGCCGTTTTACCGCTCAATCTGGATGTGCAATACCCCGCAATCGCGCAATTGTGCAGCCGAACGGGCTTCAGCCTTTATACCGTTATCCTCACTGCATTCTTGGTTTCTCTCGCCAGAAACACAGGCATGATCGACCTCTACGTACGCTCTCCGGTGGCCAACCGGACTGACGCGGCCCTGGAGCCGGTGGTGGGGTATTTTGTTCACCCCATGGTAATTCGACCCCGGCTTTCTGAATGGTCTCCGTCTCAGTTGCTGCTGGAGCAGGTCAACCATTGCGTATTGGATGCCTATGGCCACGCCATGCTGCCGCCGCATTTTTTTGAGACGCACTGTTCGCCACGCGCTGTCGCTTACGGCTCCCGATTTCCCTATTGGTATAACCACCACAACTATCCCTCACGGCAGCGCCAATTAGGCACATCACAGCTCCACGGTATCGGGGTTCCGTCCAGTGGGATCAAGACCGATGTTTCGCTTAACACAATACGTACCGAAAGCGGATTGGTCGGTAGTCTTTCCTACTACCGTGACGCCATTCCTGAAGATTGTGTGCAAGCCCTGTTGGTCAGCTTCAAGCAGGCATTGGACGAGTTGCTTGCCATCCCACCCGGCGTACTTGTCGGTGAAAGCACCAACTTTAATCAGGAAGGCACCGGTAACCAGGCAACCGGGTTGCAACAATAATCGCGTAGCAGCGCTTGGGGATGAGCGCGGTTTTTATTGCCACCCACGGAACTCAGGAAACGCATATTCTTCTGCAGATACCGCATTACCCCTCAAGGATTTGCATATGCTGTCCACCGAAGACCTGGCGCTGCTCGAGTCGCGAAACCTGTAGGAGCTGGCTTGCCAGCGATGGGTCGAGAGACTTGCATCGCGCTCGCGGACGTCATCGCCAGCAAGCCGGCTCCTACAAGGATGCGGGACATGCTCGCTGCTGTAGGAGCTGGCTTGCCAGCGATGGATCGGGAGACTTGCATCGCGCTCGCGGACGTCATCGCCAGCAAGCCGGCTCCTACAGGGTTGCGATTTTCGTTTGAGGATTGTGCACATGCTGTCGACCGAAGACCTGGCGCTGCTCGAGGCCATCCGCGAAACCGGCAGCCTGTCGCGGGCGGCCGCGCATCTGGGCAAGGCGCCGTCGACCGTGTCCTATGCGGCGCGGCAACTGGAGGAGCGCTTCGATGCGTTGCTGTTCGACCGCCGCCGCTACCGGTTGCAACTGACCCCGGCGGGCGAGTTGCTGGTCAACGAAGCGGCGCGGCTGATGCAGGACGTCTCGCGCCTGACCCAACGGGTCCGGCAAGTCGCCAATGGCTGGGAGAGTCGCCTGTGGATCGTCACCGACGAACTGCTGGAGTTCGAGACCCTGATCCCGGTGATCGACGAGTTCGATGCGCTGCAATCCGGCGTACCGCTGCGCATCACCCAGGAAGTCCTCAAAGGGGTCTGGGAAGCCCTGCGTGAAGGCCGCGCGGACCTGGTCATCGGCGCCACCAATGAACCGCCAGCCATTGCCAACTTGCGCTGGATGCAACTGGGGGAAATGCAATGGGTGTTTGCGGTGTCGCCCAGACACCCGCTGGCCAAGGCCAAGGGCCCGATTACCCGGGCCATGGTCGCGCAGCATCGGGCGATTGTGGTGGCCGATTCATCAAGGGTCACCGAGGGCAGCACCTACGGCGTCACCGGCGGGCAAACGGTGCTGGCCGTGCCGAGCATGCGCGCGAAAATCCTCGCCCAGTGCCATGCGCTGGGGGTGGGCTGGCTGCCGCGGCACCGGGTGGGTTCGTTGCTGGAAAACGGCACGCTGATCGAGAAGCCGATGGCCGACCCGCGTGAGCCGAACATCCTCTACGCCGGCTGGCGTGGCGATCATGACGGACGCGCCCTGGGCTGGTGGCTGGAGCAGCTGAAAAAACCCTACCTGGCTACCCGGCTGGTGCAGGGAACGGACCGGTTTAATTGATGCCCGCCGTTCAGTTGGCAATCACGCTCATGTTCCGCCCACTGGCCTTGGCCACGTACAGCGCCTTGTCCGCCGCACCAATCAGTTCTTCGGGGCGGAGCTGGGACCCGGCATTGCAGGCACACACGCCGATGCTGACAGTCACCGCGCCTTGCGGGCTGTCGCTGTGGGCAATTTCAGCCTGCAGCACCGCGCGGCGAATTTTCTCCGCCACCAGAAAGGCTCCCACGTAATCGGTGCCGGGCAGCACCACCGCAAACTCCTCGCCACCATAACGGGCGGCGAGGTCACCCGGGCGCTTGATGTTGTTCGTGATGATCGCCCCGACCTTGCGCAAACACTCATCACCGGCCAGGTGGCCGTAGCGGTCGTTGAACGGTTTGAAATGATCGACATCGATCATCAGCAGCGCCAGCTCGGTCTGGCTGCGTCGGGCACGGCCCATTTCGGCGTCGATGAAAGCGTCGAGCTGACGCCGGTTGGCCAACCCCGTCAGTGCGTCCTTCAGGGCCAGGCCTTCGAGGTTGCGATTGACCTCCAGGAGCTTGTCCTGGGTGTCCAGCAACTCGACCTGCACCAGGTTCTGCTGCTTCATCAGCTTGATAAGCCGCAACCCCAGCACGCCGAGAACACTCAGCAGCAGCGTGACGATGCCGGCGCTGAGTAGCGTTTCCTTGCGCCAGCTGGCCAACACTTCACTCTTGTTCAGCGCGACAAAGACGATCAGCGGATAACCCTCGACCCGACGATAGCCCGTCACCCGCTCGACACCGTCGATAACCGACGTGATCGTGGCCGTGCCCGCATCGCCCTTGGGCAACAACTGGGTGAACAACGGACTCTTGGCCAGGCTGGTGCCGATCTCCGTTTCCTTGAAGGGCCTGCGGATGACAATGCTGGCATTGTCGGCGATCAGGTTGATCACGCCGTTACTGCCCATGTCGATGCTGTCGTAGAGCTGCAGGAAATGACTCAGGTAAATCGTCGCCAGCGCCACCCCGGCAAAGCTGCCGTCGGGATGATTGACCCGGCGCGAGACCGTCAGGATCCACTCGCCGCTCGAACGGCTCTTGATCGACGGCCCGATGTGCGGCCCGCGGCTGGGGTTGTCACGATGGAAAATGAAGTATTCGCGATCGGAATTGTTGACGCCGGTCTGGCCGGCGCCATTGGAATTGGCGAGCCACTGGCCGTTTTCGTCGAAAACGAACAAGCCATGGAGCTGGCTCAACTGATCGCGCTGGGCGTTAAGCAATTGCGGCAGCCGGGATTGATCGACACCCTCGTGTTCCAGACGATCGACCAGGGTGAACAGCAGCGTATCGGCCTGCTTGATCGTGGCCTGCGCTTGCGACGCCAGGGTCTGCGCAAGGTTGGACATCACCACTTCCTTGTCATGCAGGTGGTACTGGCGTGAGCTCCAGGCTTCCCAGATCACGATAGCCACCATCGACAGGCACACCGCCACCAGCAGGGTCACCGCCGAGCGGACCTTGAGCCGGGGCACGGCTGGCCGGAATACTTCAATATGATCGTTGATCGACGAATCTCCCCTGGTGCCTGGCAAAGATGTTAGCGCGACATCTGCTTCAGCGCCTCCAGCCACGCCGGATCCAGTCGCGTCTGCTCTGTATCGATGCCCAGCGCTTGCATTCGTTCCTTGTGCCGGTCCATTTCGCGGATCAACTGACTGTGATCGCTGGAGTTGCCATCGAGCTGATGCATCTGGTTCAAGCCCAAATGGTAGAAACGCAACAGCTTCATCGCAACCGGATCCCCCTTTTCCACGGCCGCCGTTACATGATGCATGACATTGGTGATGCTCATCAGGCTGCGCTTGAGTTGCCAACTGTAGACCGCGGGCTGCATCCATTCCTGGCGCCAGAACACTTGGCGCATCAGTGCCGCCATCGCCAGCACCGCGACAAACACGCCGCCGACGTTGAAGCGCAGGTTGTCGCCCCCCGGCGTGCCGAACAGGGCCACCGCCGCCGTCGACAGGAGCATCGCCAGCGCCAGGAAAATCAGGGCGATGATGACTGTGCTGCGCCGTGTCTGTTGCCGGTAGGTCTGGGCGTTCATCGGCTGGATTTCGAACATTGCGTCGGGTTTCCTGAGCTTCAATGGTAAAAAGGGGTCCGGGGCAAAAAGACTGCGGGCCATTATCGCCTCTGCGAGGGATTTAGCTATGCTGGGGCTCCTTTTCATCTTTTCATCGTCAAGCGGGGACATGGCGAGACCGCGCAGTTCGTGCCATCTTCTTTCATGAATACACATTATTCGGATGCCATTCGTAGTTGCTGTGTGAATGACATCGTTTTAAGGATCATTGAATGACCCAACGCCAAGTTATCAACGCCTCCGTCAGTCCCAAAGGCAGCCTGGAAACGCTCTCGCAACGGGAAGTCCAGCAATTGAGCGAAGCCGGTTCCGGCAGCACCTATACCCTCTTCCGCCAGTGCGCCCTGGCCATCCTCAACACCGGCGCCCATGTCGACAACGCCAAGACCATCCTTGAAGCCTACAAAGATTTTGAAATCCGCATTCACCAGCAGGACCGCGGCGTACGCCTGGAACTGCTGAACGCCCCGGCCGACGCCTTCGTCGACGGCGAAATGATCGCCAGTACCCGGGAAATGCTGTTCAGCGCCCTGCGTGACATCGTCTACACCGAAAACGAACTCGACAGCCAACGCATCGACCTGAGCAACTCCCAGGGCATCAGCGACTACGTCTTCCACCTGCTGCGCAACGCCCGCACCCTGCGTCCCGGCGTCGAGCCGAAGATCGTGGTGTGCTGGGGCGGGCACTCGATCAACACCGAAGAATACAAATACACCAAGAAAGTTGGCCACGAACTGGGCCTGCGCAGCCTGGACATCTGCACCGGTTGCGGTCCCGGCGTGATGAAAGGCCCGATGAAAGGCGCAACCATCGCCCACGCCAAGCAACGCATCCACGGCGGTCGCTACCTGGGCCTGACCGAACCTGGCATCATCGCCGCCGAAGCGCCTAACCCGATCGTCAACGAACTAGTGATCCTGCCGGACATCGAAAAACGCCTGGAAGCCTTCGTCCGCGTCGGCCACGGCATCATCATCTTCCCGGGCGGCGCCGGCACGGCCGAAGAGTTCCTTTACCTGCTGGGCATCCTGATGCACCCGGACAATGAAGGCCTGCCCTTCCCGGTCATCCTCACCGGGCCGAAACACGCCGCGCCGTACCTGGAACAACTGGACGCGTTCGTCGGCGCCACCCTGGGCGACGCCGCCAAGCAGCACTACCAGATCATCATCGATAACCCGGCCGAGGTGGCGCGGCAGATGACCCAGGGCCTCAAGGCGGTCAAGCAGTTCCGCCGCGAGCGCAACGATGCGTTCCACTTCAACTGGCTGCTGAAAATCGACGAAGGCTTCCAGCGCCCGTTCGACCCGACCCACGAAAACATGGCCAACCTGAAACTGAGCCTCGACCTGCCGCCCCACGAACTGGCGGCCAACCTGCGCCGCGCGTTCTCCGGCATCGTCGCCGGCAACGTCAAGGACAAGGGCATCCGCCTGATCGAAGAGCACGGGCCCTACCAGATCCATGGCGACGCGGCGATCATGCAACCGCTGGACCTGCTGCTCAAAGCCTTCGTCGCCCAGCACCGCATGAAACTGCCAGGTGGCGCGGCGTATGTGCCGTGTTATCGGGTGGTGGCGTAACCCTTTCGGCAACGCTATGCCGATGTAAGCCTTACCGTCGCGAGCCGCAGTGAAAGCTGCGGCTCGCTTACTTCTATGGAAAGAAAAAACATGCGCCAACGTGATTCAGTGCGACTGCTGGTGATCAATCCTTCGAAACAGGTTCTGCTGTTTCACTTCCAGCACAAAAACGACGCCCTCGCCGGCCAAAGCCACTGGGCGACACCTGGTGGCGGGGTTGAGCCGGGTGAGTCGTTTGAGGCTGCGGCGGTTCGTGAGTTGTTTGAAGAGACCGGACTGCGTGTCGCCAATGTAGGTGCCAGCATTTCCGAACGCAGGTTTGCGATGATGCTGCCCAGTGGCGAAACGGTGCTGTCGGTTGAACGGTATTTTGTGGTTCATACCGAGGGTGAGGAATTGTCCCGTGAGGGATGGACGGCCAATGAAGTTCGGGTGATGGCGGATCACAGGTGGTGGTCGGTGGCCGAATTGCAGCGGACAGGCGAAACGGTTTGGCCGGAGAGGTTGATTGAGATGCTGGAGAGCGCGCTGAATTAACGAGCTTTGCGCGAACATCTCCCTGTAGGAGCGAGCATGCTCGCGATGGTGGTCAACGATAACGCGGAAATTCTGACAACGCGCGGCGTCCTTGAATACCTCGCTAACAAGCTCGCTCCTACAGGGAATCAATGTACCTGACCGCTGGCCGATTTTCCTTGGCGAACCATAATTTCATTGTCCTTGCTGATGGTTTGCTCGATGTTGTAACCGATAAGGCCAATCACTTGACCCTCTTTTGAATACGTCACCTCGACATAACCCCCGCCAACATAATCTACGCGATAAATACGCATGCCATTCACAGTGCGCATCGCAAAGGACTCAATTTCGGATAAATCCTCGATCCCTACTGATTTGGGGATCAAATTCTCGATCCTGATGTTTCCCCCGACATGCCGGTACACTATTGACCCATCGGGGCGAGTGACTTTCATGCCGCCCTCTACCTTCTCCACCACGCTGCCACAAACCTGGGCACTAAGGAAGCTACCTTCCTGGTCTACCTGAACAAAGCAATCGTCTGCTGTCGTTTCCGTTCCTTGTGGGTCTGCCTCAACGTTTATTTTGCCTGTTTTTAGTTTGGTCATTGTGCTGCTCCTTGCAGATGCCGGAATTGGCGTTGATTTGTCAGGCTCTCGCTACCGATCAACAACCGCCGAGCGCCTCGACTGATAATCGGAGCAGAAATGCTCAGGCTTCACCGAACAATATCCATTCGATGTTTTCCTCTGCGACGGTAATACGATCGGCGAGCAGGAAACGGCTATGGCTACGCCGGACGTTCAGGGTCGGCATCTTTTCGCCCTTTTCGAAACGTCGGATCTCGTCGACGATGCCTTCCGCTCTCCAATAGCCGGATTGCGGGCAGGCTTGACCGCTGTTGCAGGTCAGCTTGCGGTAAGGCTCCCGGATGAAATCGGGAGATGCTGGCAGAGGTCGACCGGAAGTGGGGTCGAGGAGCTTGGCCTTGGCCAGTTGCTGGATCAGCGCTTCGCTGGGCTTTTCTGGCGGGACGTTGGCCAGACGATCTTCGAGCCATTGCAGCTTGCCGTCCCAGACAGGGAGTTTGGCCGGTGGCAGCGGGAGGATTTCGTTGATTTCGGGGACTTTGGGGTTGGCGTAGGAGTAGCCAGAGAGCACTTTCCAGATTTTTTCGTAGCGTTCGGCACGTTCGATGTCTTCAATTTGCCCGATGTAATGCATCGTATTAGAGGGCGGTGGCGCGCGAAATGCCGCACTCAAGCGGCCGGCAGCGCCATCACTGCCCCCCGCCACGCCCATCTGTAAGACTTCTATTGCTTCGCTATATTTTTGTTCATCTTTTAAATAAAGCGACAGCATGACAGCAGCTTTGCCATGCCCCTGTTCAGCAGCACAACGGCGCATCTGCCGTGCAACTTCTGGAGCAATGCTCTTTGGCGCCAGCTTGTCCCCCACGTCGTATTGCGCCTGGGCGTTGCCTTCATCTGCTGCTTTGCGAAAATAACGTAACGCCATCTCCGGATCCTGCTTAAGCCCGGCCGAACCCTGCTGAAGGAAGATCCCTACAAAGTAGTAACCTGTCGCTACACCAGCATCCATCAGTTGTTGACTCAAACGCAGGTGTTCGGCGCCACGCAACTGGAAACGGCCGCGCATGCCACCGTTCTGCAAGTTGATGTTGGCTTTGTAATGACCATTTTCGGCGGCGATGCGGTACAACCGCTCGATTTCGACGTCGACAGTTTTTTCCGGTATGAGCTGATTGTTTTTTTGCAACCAGCGGGCGTAGTGGAACAGCACGCCAGATTCGGCACTGGCTTCCGGGATATTTTCGTGGGCACAGGTGAAGGCCAGATTGGCTTTGATTTCCGTCAGAGGTTTCACATGAGGGTCCTTCTTCAGATAGTTAAAGGTGCTGCGACTATCGCAAGCCGCCAATAGCAGGCAGCAGAGCAGGAGAAAACAGCGCATCAGTCGAGGTCGCTCAGTTTGGCCTTGCCGTAGTAAAACTCGACGAGGGGGGTGTCAGGCGTTGTCTCGTCTTCCTGGTGTTTTTTGTTTGTTTCGATGATCTCCTGCCAAGCTTTGAAAGCCAGCCCCGCATCATCCTGCACCCCCGTCCCATCCGTATGCAGATCCCACAACCGCCGCCGCATTGCCTGGGTCACACTCATCCACTCATGGGCAATGTTCAGCTCACTATCGACCTGCATGCTCCGGGTATTGATGTTGGCCGAACCGTGGGTGGTGAACACGTCATCGACGATCATCAGCTTGGAGTGGACGTACACCGGCATCCATTCCCTGCCCGCCGGTGAGTCCGGCGCGACCAGCGAACACAGGTGCACTTTCAGGCCGGGGATGTCCTCCGGGGTGACGGTGCTGTCCTTGATTTGCTTGATGTGCCAATCGAGTTCGGCCTGCCACTCGGCCAGTTCCCGGTGCCCGGCACGGTCGCGGGGCTCGGGAATCGGCCGGGGTGATGCTTGCGCTTTTACCTGTTCGATGCGCCGCAGCTTGGTCACTTCGGGAATGGTCTCGGCCCGCCCGAGGCTTTCGAGCATACGCTGGGTGTTGCGGGTGCCGGCGCCGACGCTGTCGTCGCCAGCGTTGGTAATGACGAACAGGTGCAGGGGGCCGTGCAGCCCGGGATCGCGACCACCTTCGGTTTGAGCGGCGGCGACTTTCTTGATCAGTTCAGCCAGGGGTGGCCAGCGAAAGTACTGGTTCTCGATGTAGATGAACTGGGTCGCGTTGTTCACCGCTTGCAGGTAGAGCGTCTCGATGTCGCGTTTGCCTTTTTGTGCCTGCCTTCGCGGGATGCCTGTAGTCGTTTCACCTCCATGTGCGTCTGCCTCAAACTGGGTCATTGCGCTGCTCTTGTGGTTGCCGGAATTGGCGTTGATTTGTCAGGCTCTTGCTACCGATCAACCGCCGAGCGCCTCGACTGATAATCGGAGCAGAAATGCTCAGGCTTTACCGAACAATATCCATTCGATGTTTTCCTCTGCGACGGTAATTCGGTCGGCGAGCAGGAAACGGCTATGGCTACGCCGGACGTTCAGGGTCGGCATCATTTCGCCTTTCTCGAAACGTCGGATCTCGTCGACGATGCCTTCCGCTCTCCAATAGCCGGATTGCGGGCAGGCTTGACCGCTGTTGCAGGTCAGCTTGCGGTAAGGCTCCCGGATAAAATCGGGAGATGCTGGCAGCGGTCGACCGGAGGCGGCGTCGAGGAGTTTGGCCTTGGCCAGTTGCTGGATCAGCGCTTCGCTGGGTTTTTCTGGCGGGACGTTGGCCAGGCGATCTTCGAGCCATTGCAGCTTGCCGTCCCAAGCGGGGAGTTTGGCCGGTGGCAGCGGGAGGATTTCGTTGATTTCGGGGACTTTGGGGTTGGCGTAGGAGTAGCCAGAGAGCACTTTCCAGATTTTTTCGTAGCGCTCTGCGCGTTCGAGGTCTTCCTTTTGACCGAGGTAGTGCAATTCATTCGTAGGTTCTGGACCGCGAAATCCCTCCTCTATAAAACCGGCTGAAGTCTCATCTCCAGCCGCCACTCCGAGTTGGAATGCTTCGAGCGCTTCTTGATACTGTCCCTTAGTTTGAAGATGGACGCCTAATTCTGTAGCCGCTTCGCCGTGGCCTTGTTCGGCAGCGCATCTGCGCATCTGCCGGGCAATAGAGGGGGCGATGCTCTTCGGCGCCAACTTGTTACCCACATCGTACTGAGACTGGGCGTTACCTTGATCGGCGGCCTTGCGAAAATAACGTAACGCCATCTCCGGATCCTGCTTAAGCCCGGCCGCCCCCTGCTGAAGGAAGATCCCTACAAAGTAGTAACCTGTCGCCACACCAGCATCCATCAGTTGTTGACTCAAACGCAGGTGTTCGGCGCCACGCAACTGGAACCGTTGCCGCATGCCACCGTTCTGCAGGTTGATGTTGGCCTTGAAATGCCCATTTTCGGCGGCAATGCGGTACAACCGCTCGATTTCGACATCGACAGTTTTGTCCGGTATGAGCTGGTTGTTTTTCTGTAGCCAGCGGGCGTAGTGAAACAGCACGTCGGCTTCGGCGCTGGCTTCTGGGATATGTTCGTGGGCGCAGGTAAAGGCCAGATTGGCTTTTATTTCCGTCAGAGGTTTCACATGAGGATCCTTCTTCAGATAGTTAAAGGTGCTGCGGTCATCGCAAGCCACCAACAGCAGACAGGAGAGCAGGAGAAAACGGCGCATCAGTCGAGGTCGCTCAGTTTGGCCTTGCCGTAGTAAAACTCGACGAGGGGGGCGTAAGGCTCTGCTTCGTCGTCTCGATACTCTTTGTTTTTTTTGATGATCTCCTGCCAAGCCCTGAAGGCCTTGCCCACATCCTCCTGCACCCCCTTTCCATCCGTATGCAGGTCCCACAACCGCCGCCTCAACGCCTGGGTCACACTCATCCACTCATGGGCAATGTTCAGCTCACTATCCACCTGCATGCTCCGGGTATTGATGTTGGCCGAACCGTGGGTGGTGAACACGTCATCGACGATCATCAGCTTGGAGTGGACGTACACCGGCATCCATTCCCGGCCCGCCGGTGAGTCCGGCGCGACCAGCGAACACAGGTGCACTTTCAGGCCCGGGATGTCCTCCGGGGTGACGGTGCTGTCCTGGATTTGCTTGATGTGCCAATCAAGTTCGGCCTGCCACTCGGCCAGTTCCCGGTGCCCGGCGCGGTCGCGGGGCTCGGGAATCGGCCGGGGGGATGCTTGCGCTTTTACCTGTTCGATGCGCCGCAGCTTGGTCACTTCGGGAATGGTCTCGGCCCGCCCGAGGCTTTCGAGCATGCGCTGGGTGTTGCGGGTGCCGGCGCCCACGCTGTCGTCGCCGGCGTTGGTAATGACGAACAGGTGCAGGGGGCCGTGCAGCCCGGGATCGCGACCACCTTCGGTTTGAGCGGCGGCGACTTTCTTGATCAGTTCAGCCAGGGGTGGCCAGCGAAAGTACTGGTTCTCGATGTAGATGAACTGGGTCGCGTTGTTCACCGCTTGCAGGTAGAGCGTCTCGATGTCGCGTTTGCCTTCCTGGGCCTGGGTGCGCAGGATCTGCGCGATTTGCTTCGTCGCGCCGGCGTTGCATTGCAGCCGCAGCCCGAGTTGCTTGGCCTCGCGCGACGCCATCAGGTCCTCACCAGTCTCCTTGAACCACGCCGTGGCGAAGTTGTGGTGCAGGTGTTCGAGGATGGGGCCGCTGACCTGGCTGGAGATGTCCTGACGCGGGGTACTGCCCCGTGGGCCTTGGTTGGGTGCCGGCTTGTTGCCTTCGGCACGGTTCAACGCTGTGTGAGCACTGGTGTCCCAGTATTCGTCGAGCATGTTGTGGCCCATGACGAAGCCGACGGCGCTTTCAGGGAGTTCGTAGTCTACCAGCACGGTCTTTTGGTGGTGGGTGGCGGTGAGCTTCAGGGTTTGGCGCATCTTGCTGCTGATGTCCGGGTCGAGGCTTTCATACTTCACCCAGTGGGAAATTTCAGCCCTTTCCTCCCAACTGAAACCACGACTGACGAATGCTGGCAGGCCGTTCGCGACCTGTTGCGCCGCTTTGTTGCCTGCGACCGCACATCGGGCAAACCACTCGCGGTCTTCGGTGTATTGCGCCTCGGTGGAGCGCTGCAGCGCCCGATCGGCGATACGCAGCGAGCCTTTGCCGGGCAGGTTGGCTTCGCCGCCCACCCCCGCCAGATTGAAAGGCATTTCCCAACCCAGTATCCGTACCTTGACGCCTGTCTTGGTCCTGGCCTTGGCCAGGAGGAGTTCACCGATGCTCGGCGCCTTGCCGTCGCGGATGAAAAACATCGAGGGCTGAAAACCCCAGCAGATGATGTCGATGGATTGTTTGGCTGCCGCGATGGCCTCGTACACGGCTTTGAAGGCTTCCTCGCCGTTGATCAACGCTTGATAGGTCGCGCCTACCGGATGGTATTCGGTATTGCGCACGTACCAGGGCGCTGTGCAGGTGGCCGTGTTGGTGTGCTGCAGTGCGATGGGCACCACGCATTCGAATTGAGTCATTGGGTTTTCCCTTCCTGATCGGTGATGCCTGCGCGCGCGGCGTACTGCCCGCGATGATCGGTGTGCGATGCGGGCTGATTGACGCTGGTATCGGTTTGCGAGGGGTGGTTATGCAGACCCTGATTGGCGAGCACCGCCTGTTCGGCATTGCGGTAGTCGGTCGGTACCGGGATCTGGTAAACCGTGCCGTTGGCCAGGACAACGCGGTAGCCTCGGGTCACCACCTGATGGTCAATCGATATGAGACCGGTCTTGTCCAGCACGCCTTTTTTGAGTACCGCGCCGTCGGCCAACAGCGTGTAGGGCATGCCGGCCCAACCGTGACTGGAGGCGTTCGGAGCGGGCGCCAGGCTCAGGTTAATCATTTCTTTCGACAGGATTTTGGGGTAGTCCGGGTGCGTGGCCTTCATGTTCGCCGGGCCGCTGTAGTCGTAGTGCGCCGCCTTGACCTTGTGGTCGCCCGCCGTGCCGGACTCGATGCAACACTCATCCAGACTGAAGTAACTGCCCCCACCGTTAAGGACGATTTTCTTCTTCGCTGTGATGTGGATTTCATCTTCGGTGCTGGTGATGTCCAGGCCGTGCCGGGCGATCAGTTCCAGTTTGTCGTTCTGCGCCTGCACACTCACCGGGCCCTGATTGGCGATCAGCTTGATGCCGAGCTTGCGCACGAACAGGCTCACCCCCTGCCCCACGCCGATGAACAGGCGCTTGATCACGCTGAGGTCAGCCTCGCCGCCGGCATTGAGCATCAGGTTGTCCTGGGCCGCCAGTTGCAGGTGCTGGCCGCTGGTGAGGGCAATGCCCTGCGGGGCGCTGAGCAGCAGGACTTGGGACTTGAGCTGTTCGAGGTCCTGGCGCAACAGGTTCAGTTGCGCGGCCACGTCCGCCGGTTCGGCAGTGGCGGTCTGGGCGTCGCTGGAGAGTTGTTGCAGCTGTTCACCGGCCTGTTGCAAACGGGCCACGGCGGCGTCCATGTCCAGCACCGGGCCCTGCGCCTTGGCCTGCGCGTCGGCACTGATGAATACGCCTTTGCCTGCACGCAAACTGCCCCAATCATCCGTCCTCAGCTCAAACCCTTCCCCCCGCTTCTTGCGCTGGCCATCCACCAGATGCCCCAGATTGAGCTGACTCTTGCCGCCATACTCGGTACTGAGCTTGACGTGCTCCTGCCCCCGCGTGTCATCCATGCGCAGCTTGTTGTTGGCCGGCGTGCGCAGCACGTTGCGGTGGTCGTTGCGCTGGGTCACCAGGTCCGGGTGCTGGTCGTCGTGCAGGGCGTGGGCGATGTAGGGGCGGTCCGGATCGCCCTGTTCGAAGGCGATGGCCACTTCGGTGCCGGCGATCAGCGGCAGGTGCAGGCCGTAGGTGTCGCCGGCGTAGGCGCGGGCCTGGCGCAGCCATTTGCTTTCGCGGCCGGCGGGCCAGGTGTCGCGGTCGAAGAGAAACTTGACCCGGTAGCGCCCTTGCATGTCGA